>JAFTMQ010000068.1 GCA_017452305.1 Clostridia bacterium
GCGGTGGTCAAGGCGGGTAAAGCCGTCGGCGTGGATACGCCCTTCAATGCGGAAATCATACAACTCGTCCACGATATCGAAAACGGACTTTGCGAAATTACCTATAAAAATGCAGACTTTTTTGCATAAGCAAAAAACAAACGGTTGACACGCCGAATTGAAAGTGTTACAATAAACACGAAAAAAATCAACAAAAGGACATAAATTATGGATTGGAACAAATTGGCGGACGTTCTCGTCCCCGACGAAAACGTAAAACCTTTAGAATATTACGAGGAACTTTATCCTGCCCGCGATTTGCCGCAGGGCGCGCAGGTTACTCGTCTTGCACCCAGCCCCACGGGCTTTATTCACCTCGGCAACTTGTTTGTGGCGATTGCCAACGAGCGTATTGCCCACCAAAGCGGCGGCACGATGTATCTTCGTATTGAAGACACCGACTTAAAGCGTAAGGTGGACGGCGCGGTGGACGCGGTGAAAAACGCGCTCCGTTACTTTGATATCCGCTTCGACGAAGGTGCGGAAATCGAGGGCGCAACCAACGCATACGGCCCTTATTATCAACGTGAACGCGCGGAAATTTACCACGCATACGTCAAGGATTTAATTAAACGCGGCTTGGCTTACCCCTGCTTTTGTACGGAAGACGAGCTTTCCGCCCTTCGTGAAAAGCAGACCGCGGAAAAGAAAATCACGGGCTACTATGGCGAATACGCGGCTTGCCGCAACTTGACGGAAGAGGAAATCTATGCGAATTTGGCGGCGAAAAAGCCGTACGTAATCCGTCTTCGCTCGCAAGGCAACCCCGAAAATAAAATCGCTTTCCACGACGAAATCAAAGGGGAAATCACCGTTACGGAAAACGACCAAGACGTCGTTATTTTGAAATCGGACGGTATTCCTACCTACCACTTCGCGCACGCGATTGACGATCATTTCATGCGCACGACGGTGGTGATCCGCGGCGAAGAATGGCTTGCTTCCTTACCTATCCATATTGAGCTGTTTAACGTGCTCGGTTTCCGTCGTCCTAAGTACGGGCATAACTGCTCGCTCCAAAAAATCGACGGCGAAACCCGCCGTAAGCTTTCCAAGCGTAAGGACCCCGAGTTATCCCTCGAATTTTACCGCCAAGAAGGCTATTTTGCCCGCGCGGTGAAGGTGTATATGCTCACGCTCCTTAACTCTAACTTTGAAGAATGGTACATGAAAAACCCCGACAAGGCGCTTGAAGAATTTAAGTTTTCCATGGGCAAAATGGGCAAGAGCGGCGCGCTTTTCGACTTGAATAAGCTCAACGATATCAGCAAAAACGAGCTTGCGAAATTGTCCGCGGAAGAAATGTTCGATTTCCTTGCCGATTGGGCAAACGAGTTCGGCACGGACGCGCAAAAGGCGTACTTTGCGGATAGGGAATATATGCTTAAAATTCTCAACCTTTGCATGGGTATCGGCGGCAAGAAACGTAGAAAGGACTTCACGACGGCAAAGCAAGCGGTGGAATTTATCGCGTATTTCTTCGACGAAACGTTCGCGCCCGAATATGCTTATCGTTTCGACAATGAAACGGTGAAAAAGGTAATCGGCGGCTTCAAGGCGGTGTACGACGTGGCGGACGATAATTCCGCTTGGTTTGAGAAGGTGAAAGGCGTAGCGGCGGAAAACGGCTTTGCTACGGATATGAAAGCCTACAAAGCCAACCCCGAAGCATTCCCCGGCAGCGTATCGGACGTAGCGGAAATGCTCCGCGTGGCAATGACGGGCTTGACGAATACGCCCGACCTTTGTACAATTATGCAAATTTTAGGTGCGGAAAGAACGATTGCTCGTTTGGACAAAGCGCTCGCAAGCTTATAAAAAGTTTGTATATGATTAAATGAAAGGGGTAAAAAATGAAAATATTAAAGCGAATTATTTTTGTGTTTTTTGTTGGCATTTTTACATTTTTCTTCGGTTGTACGAAAGCAGCAGATGAAACACCTTTATCAAAAAATCAGCCGTATATTTTTGAAAAATCCGTATGTACCGTCTATGATGGCGTAACAATGGAAAATCTTAGCAAATATATTCCGAAGTATATGCCTCACGGACAAAAAACGCCCGAAACAGTGGAAGAGTTTGAAGCTATGGTATTAACGAATATCAGAACTTTTAGTATTCATTATATGTCGGACGGAGAAACGAAAGAGGTCTATTTTAGAAATATACTTGAGTCCATAGAAATTACGGACACGCTTTGTAAAGTTCAAGGGGAAGAAACACTTGAATTTCCTTATAAAAACGAGGGGAATACCTATACGATTACAGTAGAGCAGGAAACGGTTGCGTTTACGTATGAAGATGGCAGACTTTCCTATACGATTAAAGCCCCCGAATATTTTGAAGTAACGCATTATTTTAAACTTGCGGAATAATCAAACAACATATAAAAACCCGCCCCCGAAGCAGTTTCGCTTCGGGGGCGTTCGTTTGTCCTAAAAAGGATTTTCATTTATAAAATTCTCATTTTAAAAGGTAGGGGGGAATTAAGCGTTTTCTTCGGATAAAAGATGCTTCATCTCGTACATGCCTGCCTCTTTTCCCTTTAAGAACTTCGCTGCGCGGATAGCGCCGACGGCAAAAACGCGCTTGCTTCTTGCGCTGTGCGTAATGGTGATAATTTCGTCCTCGCCTGCGAACATAACCTCGTGCTCGCCCACGATCGTGCCGCCGCGTACGGCATGAATACCGATTTCCGTCTTTTCTCTCGCGCCGACAATACCCTCTCTGCCGTTGACGTACTTTTTGTTTCCGTCAAACGCTTCGTTAATGGTATCCGCAAGCATCAAAGCCGTACCGCTCGGCGCGTCTTTTTTTAAATTGTGGTGGCGTTCGATAATTTCCACGTCGTACGCCTCGCCCAAAACCTCAGCCGCCGTTTTGATAAGCGCTTGCATTAAGTTCACGCCCAAGGACAAATTTGCCGTTTTGAAGATAGCAATTTCCTTTGCGTATTCGTCCACCATTTTCAAATCGTCGGCGGTAAAGCCCGTCGCCGCAAGCACAACGCCCATTTTATTTGCCTTGGCAAAGTCAAGGCGTTCTTTCAAGCCGATAGGGGAAGAAAAGTCGATGATGACGTCCGCTTTTTCCGTTACGTCCGCAAAGGATTTATAGACGGGAATACCGATTTCTTTGGGGTACAAATCCACGCCGCAAACCGCGGTTGCCTGCGTATCGTTTTCGAGCAAGGAAAGGACGTTGCCGCCCATCTTGCCGCACGCGCCGCAGAGGATAATTTTTACGCTCATGCTTGAACCTCCAAGCCGTAGTCCTGCATCGCTTTTACAAGCTTGGCTTTGTTCGCGTCCTCGATTTCCGTCAAGGGTGCGCGGGGGGTGCCGACGTCATAGCCAAGCAAGCCCATAGCCGCCTTTACGGGGATGGGATTTACCTCTACAAAGCAAGCGTTTGCGAGGGGCAAAAGCTTGTTGTTGAGTGCGATAGCCTCGTACATGCTACCCTCTTTTACCAAATTGCACAGTTTTTTCACGTCCGCGGGGACGATGTTGGAAAGCACGGAAATCACGCCCACGCCGCCGCAAGCAAGGATGGGTAAATTGAGCGCGTCCTCGCCCGAATATACGTCGCATTTATCGCAAACAAGGCGGAGGGTTTCCATCGTTTTGCTCATATTGCCGCCCGCGTCCTTAATACCTGCGATGTTGGGGATTTCCGCAATCTTTGCCATAGTAGCAGGTTGAATTTCCACGCCCGTTCTGCCGGGTACGTTGTACGCGATGACGGGGATAGAAACAGCCTCGCAAATCGCCTTATAATAAGCGACCAAGCCGTTTTGCGTGCATTTATTGTAGTAGGGCGTAACGGCAAGTAAGCCGTCCGCACCGTAGCTTTCCGCCTTTTGCGCCGTCATAATCGCGTCCGCGGTGTTGTTGCTGCCGCAACCGAAAATCACCTTTGCCCTGCCGTTCACTTTTTTGACGGCGTATTCCATCAAGACGTGTTCTTCCGCAAAGGACATCGTCGAGGGCTCGCCCGTCGTGCCGAGAAAGACGATCGCGTCCGTGCCGCCTGCGATTTGGTGCTCGATAAGTTGACCAAAAACCTCGTAATTTACGCCGTTTTCATCAAACGGGGTGATGATAGCCGTTGCGCTACCGCTAAAAAATCCTTTCATATCTATTTATTCTCCGTGATGTATAATATTCTTTGCAGTGCAAATTTCGTGCAATCAATCAAAATAGCCCTTCGCCGCCAAAAGCTCGGCAAGCAATACCGCGCCGCCCGCCGCACCGCGCAGGGTGTTGTGGGAAAGCCCGACGAATTTATAATCGAACACGTTATCCTCGCGCAGTCTGCCTACGGTCACGCTCATGCCGTTCCCCGCCATTCTGTCAAGCTTGGCTTGCGGTCTGTTATCTTCCTCAAAATACTGCAAGAATTGCTGAGGGGCAGAGGGGAGTGCAAGTTCCTGCGGAACGCCCTTGAAATTTGCCCACGCGGACAAAATTTCTTCCTTAGAGGGCTTATTTTCAAAGGAAACGAACACCGCCGCCGTATGCCCGTCGGAAACGGGTACGCGCAAGCATTGCGCCGTGATAGTAGGGGAAGAAGCGGAAACAATTTCGCCGTTTTCTACCTTGCCCCAAATTTTGAGGGGCTCTTTTTCGCTCTTTTCTTCCTCGCCGCCGATATAGGGGATGACGTTATCCAAGATTTCGGGCATTGTCGCAAAGGTTTTGCCTGCGCCGGAAATGGCTTGATAGGTACATACTGCCGCTTCCTTAATGCCAAACGCCTGCAAGGGATGCAAGAGAGGGACGTAGGATTGCAGCGAGCAGTTGGACTTTACCGCGATAAAGCCGCGTTTCGTGCCCAAACGTTTGCGCTGGCTTGCGATGACCTCGATATGCTCGGGGTTAATTTCGGGAATGACCATCGGCACGTCCGCCGTAAAGCGGTGTGCGGAGTTGTTGGAAACGACGGGTACTTCCTTTTGTGCGTACGCTTCTTCAAGCGCGCGGATTTTCGCCTTATCCATATTGACGGCGCAGAATACGAAATCCACCTTCGCCGCGATAGCGTCCATGTCCGCCTCCGCGTCCATAACCACGATATCCGCATATTTTTCGGGCATGGGCGAATCCTCAAACGCCCATTTGTTGCCTACTGCTTCGCGGTACGTTTTGCCTGCCGAGCGAGCGGAAGCCGCCAACACGACTACGTTAAACCAAGGGTGGTTTTCAAGCAAGCGCAAAAAACGCTGGCCGACCATACCCGTTGCACCGATAACGCCTACGTTAAACTTTTTCATATTTTAAACTCCTTTTTTGGGTTTTGCTCGTCAAATCGTGATTACTAACCAACCGATTTCGGCGACGTCGCTAATGTAGAACAAAATAAAAATAAAAGACGGGGGAACACACCCACCGCCGTGCAAACAAATCTCGCGCCGAAAAATTCGGTTAAAGTAAATAGCACTTCACGGACGGTGACAGTCACACGGGTATTAACCCGTATGCCCAGCGCAAGGTGGGAGATTGCGCTTCGGCGGAGATACCCTTTCCCCAACGCGTTTTTCTGCCGCGCCGTCCCGTAGGCGCTCCGCAAAGGGTACTTTTGTTCGTCCGCTCCTCTATTTAACAAGCGTATTTTAGCACAGCCACGCATAAATGTCAACAAAAACGCCAAGTTTTTTGACAACTTGTGAAAATTATTTGAAAAATTTTATTTTTCTTGAAAAATTCCTTGAAATAATCTAATTTTTGTAGTACAATAAACAGAGTAAGCTTCGCGCCCGCGTTTCCTTGCGCGCACGCATTCGCCGTGCGAGGGGAACGCCTATATGTCGGCGCGAGAAAAAAGGCTTTTTGGAGTTAATGTAAATGGCACAACAAAAGAAAGGGTTTATCACCCGTCTTCTTGAAGGCAAAGAAAAGAGTGAGGAATATGCAAGAAGTACGTTGCCGACCAACCGTTGGCAGCTTTTTTGGGATATTTTCAAAGGGAACTTAGGCAAGCTCGTGACGGTAAATCTTCTCACCGTTTTGTTCTTCCTACCCATGATTGCGGTTATCGTAATCTGCGTAATGGTTTCGGATACGAGCGGACAAGTGTATCCCTTCGGCGCGAACGTGGGTATCGGTTATCCCGCCTTCCCGCATTGCAGGGGCAAGC
>JAFTMQ010000069.1 GCA_017452305.1 Clostridia bacterium
TTTAAGCTCTCTTCCAAAAAACGGCGCTGTTCCTCGTTACCAAATGCATATGCCTTTTTATATTCGGGCAAAGTCTCAAAAACAAGCGTGCTGTACGCCAAGTTTTCCTTTTGGGTAGAGCGCAAGGAAACCAACAATTCATATAAATACGCATCGGAATTTTCCGCATCAATATCAAAAGCCTTCTCACAATAAGTTTTTGCGTTAGCAAAATCCCCATCCCCTAAAAAGAGATAAGCGCGCTTTAACAAATTCTGTACGGTTACGTTACCCGACCCTGCACCCTTTTTTCCGCTCTCACTATTAACAACCTTTTTAATACCGCGGACAATATCGTTGACAAACCCGATTTTGCCCATATCTTGCGCTTGCAAATGCGCGAATTCTTCGGGCAAATCGTAAGGATCCATTCCCTTATAACAAGGGATAAGGGCTTTATTTCGGTTATCCTTGTTTAATTTTAAGAAACGAGACCACTCGTTCTTTACCCAAACGGCGTTGAAATATTCGGGCTTCGTACCCACCGCAAGCATTACCTTTGCCGAATTGAGCGCGGCGAAAATAATCGGCTCGTATGCCGAGCCAAGCTTACCTTCCAACGTAATTGCGGCATAGAACACCTTAAAACCTTCTTGCGTGAGTTGGTGGTAAATATCGTTAGCAATCACGCTATCCTGCGTGCGTTTACCGTTTTCGTCTGTTTCCTTATAGCAAATAAACACGTCGTAAGGCTCTTCGTTTTGCGCCACGGCGAGAATGCCTTGTTGGATTTTATCTATTTCTTGTGCTTCTTCCCTATAAAGTGCCTTTTGGTCGTCGTCCAACGCATATTTAAGCGCAAGCTTATAATTTTCGTCTGCGATAATGCTTTCGTAGGAAGTTCTATGGCAAGTGGGAATTCTCGTTTCTGTCTTGGGATCTTCTACGTATTCTACGCCGAATTTACAAAGGATTAAGCCCCAATACGCCTCGTATTGTTCTTCGTCCGCTTGGATAATGCGTTCATACGTAGCTTCCGCTTTATCAAACTCGCATTTTAAGCGGAGCGTAGTGGCGCGGTTGAACAAGTTTTGGATATTTTCATCGCGCGAGGACGGCAAGGTTTGCTTTGTCTTACAAGCAGGACATTTGACAAGGCGCATTCCCTCTTCTACGTCCAAATTTGCTGCACAACATTTACACTTGTATACGATAGCCATAATAAAAATTCTCCTTTGGTAAAATAAAAAAGTGTCGCCCGCAAAACGAACGACACCCGTAAAAATGCTCTTCTCGCTCTGCTGCGACACAATTTAATAAACAACCGATTATAACTTGAAGTTGTAACGCGAAAAAGATACACTTCTACCAAAGAAGTATATTCCAAGCTATAACCAATTATTAAATTATGTCGCAAGTTTATTTTACCACTTTCTTCCTAACTTTGTCAAGGGTTTTCTAAATATTCTCCGCATAAAACGCGACCATCTTCATCGTGTACGCTATCTGCAATTTTTTATAAAAAACGAGAGCAGGTATGCGTTCAACGCATACCTGCCCCCATCGTTTCTCAGTTCTCTATATGGAAGGTTATCTATTTTTGCCTTTATAGAAGATTGCAAGCGTGCCCGCGCCCGAATGTGCGCCGATTACCGCGCCGATATAGTGCGCAAAAATTTCCGTCTTGGGGAAATGCTTTTGCAAAAGAGATTTCACGTACTCGACGTCCTCTTCGCAGTCGCCGTGGCTAATAAAAATGTGGTCGTCTTCGCCGATATCGTGGGTAGCCACCAGCTTATCCACCAAAGTGCCAAGCGCCTTTTTTCTGCCAATCGTCTTGCCAATAACAATCAATTTCCCCGCGTCGTCCACGTGCATAACGGGTTTGATTTTCAAAATCGAGCCGATAATCGCCGTCGCGGACGAGCATCTACCCCCGCGCTTTAAGTGGAACAAATTATCGACGGTGAACAAGTGGCAAATTTTCAGCTTTAAGTCCTCGGTATAGTCGGCAGTTTCGTCCAACGTCGCGCCGCTGTCCGCCTTTTTAATCACGTAATCCAAAAGCAAGCCTTCGCCCATGGACGCGCAAAGAGAATCCACTACCCGAATTTTTCTGTCGGGATAGCTTTCCGCAAGCTCTTTCGCCGCCATCGCAAAGCTGCCCGCCGTGCCCGAAAGCCCCGAAGAAAAAGTAAGCACGAGCACGTCGCTCCCCTCTTTAAGGCTCTTTTCAATGTGCGGTTTTGCAACCTCCGCCGTTACTTGGTAGGTGGTGGGCATACTCCCCGCGCGAAGCTTATCGTAAAAATCTTTTTCGCTAATTTGCTCGCCGTCCTCGCCTTGATAATTAACGTCGTTCATCATAAAGCCGAGCGGTACGCACTCTACGTTATGCTCCGCATAATACGCCCTCGGCATATCGCAAGTGGAATCCGTTACGATATCAAAAAGTCTGTTTTTCATAATTTTTTCTCCTTTGCTGTGTGTTTTTTCTTACGTCTATTTTAGGATATTAAATTTCTTAATTCGTTCCGCCTTGAACACGATTTCCACCGTGTATTCGCCGTTCGTAAAATCAATTTCCATACGCGGCAAACCAATCAAGTCGAAGTATTCGTTAAATTTCTCGGCAAAGTCTTGCAAAACGAGCGCTTTGCACCCGTCGCTCATCACCGATTTGTCCGATTGTATCACGTAGCGGAGTCGTTCTCTCTCACTATTTTCACGTTTCATCTCGTACCTGCCCCCCTCATAACCGTTTTTTTAAGGCGCGTCGCACGCCGCCGAACAAGCCGCTGTATTTCCGACTCGGGTCAAAAATTTTGCCCTTTTCGGTTAGCAATCTATTCGCAATAAGTTTAAAGGATTTATGGGTGTTAAAGACGTCGCAAGAGAGGTTGTATTCCTCGGGCAATACCCCCAAAAGCGGAATACGCAACAATTCGGAAATGTCGCTTGGGGATAGGCATTCGCCCAAAACAAGCAAATCCCCGCGCACCATATTGACAACGAGCTGCAACTTTTCCAACCGATAGCTTTTGAGCATCGTAACAACGCGGTCCGCGTCCCGCACTGCGGGCAAATGGGGGGTTGTCACGATAATCGCCTCGTCCGCCGTCGCTACGGCGCGGTGAAATCCGTCGTCTATCCCTGCGGGGCTGTCGATAAAAATAAAATCGAACTGCGGCGCAAGCCCGTCAAGCACCAACTTTACCGACTGCGGCGAAACGTACCGCTCGGGCGCGGCGTGACGGCTTGTCAATATGTATAAATTCGGGCATTTAGGGTGACGAATAAGCGCTTGCTTAGCGCGGCACCGCCCCTCGATTACGTCGATGACGTCATAGGAAGAAAGCTCTTCCACGCCCGCAGTAAAATCCACGCTGTTTAAGCCGAAATCCGCGTCGCAAACAACCACGCGTTGCCCCTTTTTTGCGAGCTGTGCCGCAAGACAAACCGCTACCGTGGTCTTGCCGACACCCCCTTTCCCGCTTGTAATTACAATCTTCCTTGCCATAATAACTCCCAACCACCGCACGTGCGGCTTGGCATATTATAGCAAATTTTAAACGGGCGTTTTTCGTCTTTTCCGCGCGCGTTTTGACAATTTTTATCAAAAACGGAATGGAAATTGAAATGAATTGCAAGCCTTTGGCTTGCATGAATTGAAATCAACAATTTCATGAATTGCGCCTTATGTCGCATGAATTGAATTGCAGACTTCGTCCGCAAATCGTTGCGGCTATAATTATAAAACTTATAAGAAACCACCAACGCATACAAGTTGTAAACTTGTAATGGAATGGGCGGCAAGTAGTAAGACTGTGTCAAACTTCAAGTTTGCAATAATGCCGACGCAGTCGGCAATTCATGCCCATCGGGCAAATCATTTCTTAACCACAATTCAGTATTCAGCATTCCGCATTCGGCACTTGCGGAACGCACCGCACTCAGCATTCCGCATTTACCTACTCCCCCATTATACCCAACCAACTTTAAATGTCAACGCAAAGCCTGCCTACGCTTTTGAGAATGTCTCTACTCGAAAAAAATAGACTCTACTCACATTAGAGTCCACTCTACTCCTTGAAAAAAAAGGAGTTTTGCACATAAAAAGGGCAACCTCTGCGGGTTGCCCTCATAAACGCTTAGAATATGTAAATTAACGGTTGCGCTTGCAAAGCTCGTTGCAAACCTCGGAAATTTTGACGTCGGTTGCATTCAAAAGCACCATTACGTGGTAGAGCAAATCCGCCGCTTCGTTGACAATGCCAATCTTTTCGCCATTCTTCGCCGCGATAACAAGCTCCACAGCCTCTTCGCCGACTTTCTTGCCGATACGATCGACGCCGCGCACAAACAAGAAGCTTGTATAAGCGCCCGTTTCGGGGTTCTTTCTCACCTCGGAAAGAATGCGCTGTAAACGCCCGAACATTTCACTGCCGATGTTGTTATATTCGCCCTTTAAGCGGTTGTTAAAGCAGGTAAAGGTGTTCTTTTCCGCGTCCGCGTTCCCCTTTTGGATAACCTTCAACAAAAGGCTGTCGTTGTCGTGGTCGAGCGCCATCACAACCACTTTTTGCGTATTGCCCGTCACCTCGCCGTACTTCGTCACCGTCTTTTTGGAACGGCTGTAATAATGCGCATACCCCGTTGTAAAGGTCTTTTCCAAGGCGTCTTTATTCATATAAACGAGCATTAAAACTTCGCCGCTCTCGTAATCCTGCGCAACAACGGGAATCAATCCGTCTTTGTCAAACTTGAAATTTGAAAAATCCATTGTCGATTTTTTCACTGCCATGGTCGTACATACGTGTATAGCATCCTTCGAGTATAATTATAATACAAAA
>JAFTMQ010000070.1 GCA_017452305.1 Clostridia bacterium
AAATTCTGCTTCAAGTGCTTTAACGAGTTCGTTCAATTCAAGAACGGTCATAGCTTTTACTTCTTCAATGAGTTTCTGTACATCCATGATTTTTTAATCCTCCGATTTTTTTTAATGATTTTTTTAATAAATTAGGAAATTAGTTGCTTTCTTTTGCTTTTGCGATTTGATCCAAAACGCCAACAAACTTGGAAATCGAAGATTGGAAACAACCAAGCATTTTTGCAATAAGGACTTACTTGGAAGGGATAGCGGAAAGTTCTTTTACGCCGTTCTTATCCAAATACTTTTGTTCCACGTACGCGCACTTAGGCACGATTTTTTCTACCAACGCGGGGTTTGCTTTGGTTTCTTTTGCGAAAACCGCTGCACCACTCGTTTCATCTGCGCAGAATACCGTCGCGGTCGTACCGTTGAGGTCAGCGTCGAAATCCGTAATACCAAGTTCGTTGAGCGCCTTTCTTACGAGGGTGTTCTTGTAAACTTTGTATTCGCAGTTTGCTTCCTTAAACTTTCTTCTAAGTGCCGTTACTTCCAAAACGGTGAGCTTGTTGTAGTCCGCAAAAACGATGGATTTGCTTGCTTGAATTTTCGCCTTGATTTCTTCTACGATAAGTTTCTTAGATTCTACATTAGCCGACATAGTTACCTCCTTTAAGCGGCTGTCGCTTCATTATGCGTTTCCGCCTGACATAAAAAAATACCTTATACCGCAGAGGCATAAGGACGTCGTAACTTTATAAAAAGCTGTTTTCCTCTACCTCGGCGAGCGGATAAACCATTAAATCTTGCGATACTTGCTGTCTGCGGTTGATTTTTACTATGCTATTATAACATCTTCCCCAAAGGCAGTCAATCATTTTTGACTACCTTTGGAAAGATTTTTTGTGTTTTTTGCGGAAAATTATTGTTTCCACAACGAATTGCGTACGTTGTGCGCAATTCATTTCACTCGCCTTGCGGCGAATTTCACGAAACCGTAGGTTTCATTTCACGCAAGCCTGCGGCTTGCATATCACTTTACCTAAATTATAATTTAGGCAAAACTTTAACGCCAGGGCCCATCGTGGAAGCCAAGGTTACGCTCTTAAGATACGTACCCTTTGCTGCTGCGGGTTTCGCCTTGATGATAGCGTCCATAAGAGCGGTGTAGTTTTCAACAAGCTTTTCTTTGCCGAAGCTCTTCTTACCGATAGGGCAGTGGATAATCGCCGTCTTGTCAAGTCTGTATTCAACTTTACCTGCTTTAACTTCTGCGATAGCCTTTTCAACGTCCATCGTAACCGTACCGGACTTAGGGTTAGGCATCAAGCCTTTCGGACCGAGGATACGACCGATACGACCTACCATACCCATCATGTCGGGGGTGGTGATCATTACGTCGAAATCGAACCAGTTATCGTTTTGAATTTTTGCGATGAGTTCTTCTGCGCCTACGAAATCTGCGCCTGCTGCTTGCGCTGCGTCTGCCTTAGCACCCTTTGCGATAACCAAAACTCTCTTGGTTTTACCGGTACCGTGGGGAAGGACAAGTACGCCACGAACTTGTTGATCTGCTTGACGAGGGTCAACGCCCAAACGAACGTGAAGCTCGATGGTTTCGTCGAATTTCGCCTTAGCCGTGTCAAGGATGATGGAAACTGCTTCGTTTGCATCATATTGCTTGGAGAGGTCGAATGCTTTTACGCTGTCTTGATATTTCTTACCGTGTTTCATATTCCAGACCTCCCTGCATTATTCTTCGACGGTAACGCCCATACTGCGAGCGGTACCTGCAACCATGCTCATTGCGCTTTCCAAGCTGGTGCAGTTCAAGTCGGGCATCTTCGTCTTTGCGATTTCTTCCACTTGCGCCTTCGTCAGCTTACCAACTTTTACGGAGTTGGGTTTCGCGCTTGCCGTGTCCAAACCAAGAGCTGTCTTGATAAGAACGGGTGCAGGGGGGGACTTCAAAATGAACGTGAAGGAACGATCTTGATAAATCGTTACGACAACGGGAATGATGAGACCGGGTTTGTCTGCCGTTTTTGCGTTGAATTCCTTCGTAAAGCCGGGCAAGTTGATACCGAAGGGACCAAGGGTCGAACCTACGGGAGGAGCCGGAGTTGCTTTACCAGCGGGAAGCTGCAATTTTACGACTGCTGTGATTTTCTTAGCCATAAATATATTTCTCCTTTGTGGTTTTTACAAGACGCCCTCAAAAATTTGACGTCTCTCCCACATTTTTAACAAGTGAATTGATTTGCATTGCAAATCGTGAATTGAAAAGCTTTGCTTTTCGTTTCGGAATAAAATTATTCCGCGTCGTCCGCGCTTGCCTCGGGCATAGCCGCGTCCACTTTCTTGATTTGGATATATTCCACCTCGACGTCCGTTTCTCTGCCGAACATCGTCGTGGAAATTTTTGCCTTCTGTGCGGCTTGGTTGATTTCCTTTACCGTACCGAAGAAGCCCTTCAAAGGCCCGTCCTCTACGGATACGGTGTCGCCGATAGCAAATACTTCGTCGGAAACAACCTCTTCCAAGCGCATTTTGCGGATTTCATCCGGTTTCATGGGGATAGGTCTGCCTTGAGGCCCACAGAAACCCGTTACGCCGCGCGTACTCGTGACGTAATACCAAATTTGGTTGGTGTAAATCATCTTGATGAACACGTAGCAGGGAAGAAGCTTCTTTTCTACAATCTTCTTCTTGCCGTTCTTTTCCTCGATGACCTGTTCCATGGGGATTTTTAAATCGACGATATAGTCGCCAAGATTGTTGTTTTCAATCAACTTTTCAAGGTTGTCCTTTACCATCGCCTCATACCCGGAATAGGTATGCAGAATATACCACTTAGGTTCTTCATTCATCGGCATAATTTACCCTCCGATTACTTCGCAAAACCTGTAAGAAGGTCTAAAAGTTCCGTCAAACCCAAATCTACTGCCGTAACAACGACGAGGAAAACCGCGACGATTACGAGCACGACGCCCGTCGTCTTTAATGCGGTGGGAAGCTTCGGCCAAGTTACTCTTTTAATCTCGGAGAAGGTTTCCTTAATTTTTGCGCCTACGCGACGAAACCAGTTGGGTTTCTTGTTCTTCGTTTTAGTAGCGTTGTTGTTTGCCATTGATTACCTCTTATGCGCAATCCGCCCCGATAAAAATAACGAAGCGCGCGCGAAATAGATTATTTGGATTCTTTGTGTTCCGTGTGCTTTTTGCAGAAAGGGCAATATTTGCTGATTACCAATCTGTCGGGATCATTCTTTTTGTTCTTAATGCTGTCATAGTTTCTATGCTTGCATTCCGTACATTCAAACGTGATTTTCGCTCTAGCGGTTTTAACTGCCATACTTAAAAAACTCCATACAAAAAATTACACCCCTCTTGGGTGCGTGCATTTAGTTTAACACACTTTAGAGGGGTTGTCAATCTTTTTTGAAGGCTTTTTTCAATTTTTTTTACTTTTTTCAAAGTTTTTATATCCCGCTTTTTTCGCGCTTTCCCGCGGCGGTTGAAGGGTGCCCGCCGCGCGGAAAATTCAGTAGTTTTAGCGCTCGTTTACTTGCAGAATAAATTGTTGACCGTTGAGGAAACGGAGCAAAAGCCCCTCTTTATCCTCGCTAATTTGTGCGACGAAATAATCGTTCAACGCCGTTTTTAATTCCGTCAATAAGCTTTCCTTGGTGAAAGGCGCTTCTTTTTTTGCTTCTTCGTGTGCTTGGGGTTGGTTCATGGGGCAAATACTCCTTTTGGGTTTTTAACAGTCGCGCGCTTGACTTTTGTAACTGTATTATATCACAAATTTCGCCCATTTTCAAGCTTAATTTCCCTTTTTCGCTTGTCTGCTTTTGTCGAATTTTGTCTTTGTTTGTCTTTCTCTGTCATACGAACGAAAAATATAAAATTTCAGCCAAAATTCCGCATTCCGCACTCCGCATTTATAAAAATTTTTTTTCAACTTTTTTTAAATTTTAGTGAGAAAAATGCCCTTTTCAACCGTTATATATATGTAAGGCAAAAAATTTTGTATTTTAGTGGAAAAATCCCTTTAAAAAACGGTAAATATATATGAAAGGTAAACTTCCCCATATATATTGACAAAATCGGACTTGTATGCTATATTGCATATGAAAAATAAAATTTGAGTTTAAGGAGGAACGATTATGAAAAAACTCAAACGCTTTTCTATTTTTATTTTGGTAAGTCTATTGCTGTTCAGCCTACTTTTCCCCGCCTGCGGTACAAACAACCAAAGCGAGGGCGAAGGAACACTCTACACCTTAGCACAAGCCTACGAGGAAGGACTAATCACTCGCGAGCATTTATTAAATATCGCCTATTACCAAGGCTCAGCCGAATATAATCAAGACGAAATTAACGAAAATTTCACTCCTCAACCCAAAGGTAAATTGACGGCAAACGTATCTTTACAACTTCGCTGTGCCATTGCGGATATGCATAGAAGTTATAAAGGTTATGAGAACGTCACTGCCGAGGGTTTTTCCGTAACAGAAACCTCCTATTACGGTTGCTATAATGGGTATCATGCATTCTTCTTTGAAGACGTGTCAGGAATATCTTACTACCCTGATTGGATTCATAATTATCAAGAAGAAATCGACGGCATAGTCTTCTATTTTACTTTCCCCAGAGAGCAAACAATATATGTATATGGTTAAATAAAAAGGACGTATTCTTATGAAAAAAATTCATTTTAAAATTTATAAATTTTAGCCAAAATTCCGCATTCAGCATTCCGCATTTAAAAAAGCGTTTCGCCTAACAACGAAACGCTTTTTTGTTACAAGCCGTATTCTTCCGCTAATTTCTTGAATAACGGCAAGGCTTTTTCTATGCGTTCGGTTTGTACGCAGTACGCTACGCGCACCCAACCTTTCGCGCCGAAATCTTCGCCGCCCACCAGCAATAATTCGTACTTTTTCGCCCGTTCGCAGAACGCCGCCGCGTCCTCTTCCGCCGCCTTTAAGAACAGATAAAACGCGCCGTCGGGGTACACGCAGGTAAAGCCGCAGTCCGTCAAGCCCTTATACAACAGGTCGCGGTTGCGCTTATACACGGACAAATCCGCCGTCATGCCGTCGCACTCCGCCGCTACGCGTTGGAAAAGCGCAGGCGCGCACACAAACCCGAGCGAACGTCCCGCTCCGCACACCGCCGCATACACCGCCTTGCTGTCCGTCGCCTTGGGATTGACCGCGATATAGCCGATACGCTCCCCTGGCAAGGAAAGGGATTTGGAATAGGAATAGCACACGATACTATCGTCGTAATAGTTCATAATGCACGGCACTTTCGTGTTTTCGTCATAGACAAGCTCACGGTAGGGCTCGTCGGAAATTAAGTAGATCGGCGCGCCGAATTCCCGTGCTTTTCTACGTAAAATATCCGTCAAGCGCGCAATCGTCAACGCGCTATACACCGCGCCCGAGGGATTGTTGGGGGAATTGATAAGCACCCCTTTTACGTGCGGATTGAGCGCCTTTTCCAACGCTGTGAAGTTGGGTTGCATATGCTCGTCCGAGGGCAGGACGGTCAATTTCGCGCCTGCGTTCGCCACGAACACCGCGTATTCGGGGAAATAGGGCGCAAACACGATAAACTCGTCGTCCTCGCAGGTAAGCGCCTTGAACGTAATCGTAAGCGAAGCCGCCGCCCCCACCGTCATATAAATATCGTCGCCCGAAAGCTGCGCGCCAAAACGGCGGACGTAGTTTTCCGCTATTCTATCGCGGACGGACTTATCCCCCTGCGCCGAGGTGTAGCCGTGAAGCTCCACAGACGGCGTTTCTTTGACGAGCCGTTCAATCGTTTGATTGACGATTGCAGGTGCAGGCACGAATGGATTGCCGATAGAAAAATCGAACACGTTTTCCGCGCCGATTTCCGCACTCCGTTTCTTGGCATATTCAAAAATCTCGCGTATCGTCGAGCGTTTACTGCCCAAGCGGTACATTTTTTCGTTAAACATAGGCGTTTCACCTTCCTTACTATATATAATAGCACACGCGCGCGCCCTTGTCAAATACTGTGGCTATAAATTCTGCCATAATTCAGCATTTAGCATTTGCGGAAAGCACTCAGCATTTAAAAAACGGCTTACCTTTCGATAAGCCGTCTTTTTCTCTTTGGTATGTAGGAACGATTAGGAAACGCCCTCTTGGCAGTCCTTGCACACGCCGAAAAATTCCACGCTGTACCCACGCACCGAAAAGCCGTGGTCTGCCGTGGCGCGCAAAACCTTCTCGTCCAAGCCCGCCGTCTTTACGTCCGCAACCCTGCCGCAACACTCGCAACGCGCGTGATAATGAGGGGTTACGTTGTAATCATACCGCACTTCGCTCCCCGCCGCGCGCAATTCCAGCGCCTTGCCGTTGTCCGCAAAGCCGCCAAGCACACGGAATACCGTCGCACGCGAAACGGTTGGATATTGCTCGCGCACGTACCCATACACTTCCGTCGCCGTCGGGTGGTCCAACGCCTTCAATGCATCGTAAATGATAGATTTTTGCTTCGTCTGTCTTTCTTGCATCGCATTACCTCCTCTTATTAGGATTGAATACTGATTATAATATAGCATACCTTTTGCTATCTGTCAAGTATTTTTGAAAATTTTTTTTGCAATTTGGGGTGGAAAAGTTTTCCAACGCGCGCCTATGCGCGTTACGTGTGCGCATACTACGCAATTTGCCGAAACGTCTATTGTTTTCAAAGCTTGCAAGCGAGCTGGGCTTGACGTTTTCTTGCCCTTATTTTTTGCCCTATGGCGCGATTTGCTAAAACGTCTACTTTGAAAACGAGAAAAAGTATTGCTATTTTCACCGATTGTTTGTATAATGGTTGCATACGAAACGAGGAGGCGCACCATGGAAGAGTACGGCTTGGCGCTAAAAAAATTAAGACAGCACTTCGCTCTTACACAGCGAGAGTTGGGCGAGCGCGTAGGCATTTCCAACCACGCGATTAGTAAGTGGGAACACGGCGTCAACCAACCCGATATTTCTTCTTTGCGCGCCATATGCGAGGTGTTTGGAATTACCACGGAAGACTTTTTCCGTATTGCCGCAGGCGAAGAGGTGGCAGACGTCCTTAACCGCACGGAAAATTCCCCGATAGAGAGCGAAATGGCGGGGGCAGATACGCGTTCACCGCAAAACACCGAGGTTTTATCGAGCGCGGAAACGCCGTCCCCTACCCCCACTTTTACCGCGCGCAAGCTTGTCCTTTCTATTCTTTGCGGCGTGCTTGCCGTTGCCACCGCCGTCTCGGTTGCCTTTGCTGTTGCGTTTGGGCTTACCAAAAACGGCTTGCCGAATAATACCCATAGCTCCGCGACGGAAAGTGGCGATTTGGGTGGCAATACAAGCGATAGCTCGGACGATACAAGCGATAGCTCGGGTAGTTCGGGCGATACGGGCGATAGCTCGGATACCTCGGATATACCTCCGCAACGCGTGATCGGGCATCTCGATTATTACGTGGACGGACGGTATTTCGGCGCGCACGATATTATGGAAGGCGAGGAAGTTACTCCGCCCTACGTGGAAAAGACGGGGTACGTTTTCCTCGGTTGGTACACCGAGCAAACGGGCGGCGAGTATTTTGATTTCGAAACCTTCGATTTTGAAAATATGGACAAATCCTATTGGCTGTACGCGCGTTTCCGCCCCGTGCGATATTACGTCGTTTTTATGGACGGCTACGGTAGCGGCACTTACACAACGTCCGTGGAATATCAAGAAAGTTGGACGTTCCCCGATACAATTTTTGAGCGCGGGGGCTACCGCTTGGACGGTTGGGAAACGAAAAACGGCGTCATTTATAAGTGCGGCGCGGACGGTGCAAATTTGACGGATACGGACGGCGTTACCATACAGCTCACCGCCGTGTGGACTTGGACGAACCCCGACGCCGTACACGTGAAATTTATCAATCCCGACGGCGAATTTGCCGCCGCAGAGCAAGCGCAATCGGTTGGCGTGCCCTTTGTTTTACCCGCGCCTACCGCCACGAAGCAGGGCTATAAATTCGGCGGATATATCCACAAAAACAAAGCCTATCAACCGGGCGACACGTTTATTATCAACGAAGACGAGGTGTCGGACGGCGAATTTGTCATTGGTTGGTGGTGGCAGTCCATTTCCTATACTATCCACTATCAAATGACCTACCAAGGCAGGGATTACGTTGTCACGCAAGACTATTTCTATTCCGAATGGAATACCTTTGCGCCCAAGCAAGCCTTCAACGCCGTTGTGGCAAACTTCGACAAGGTGCTCGGTTGGGTGATTGACGGAAAGAGCTACAACCCGGACGCGTACATACCCGAATTTATGAAGTTGGACGGCGCGCAATACCGCGCGACGGCTATCTTAAACGTATCCACAGATTACACGTTGCATTTCGTTAGCGATAAGCACGACAACCCGACAATCGACGTCACCGCGAATAGCAACTCACCCGCCGTCCTGCCCGAATGTCCGTTCACGCACGAGGATTATTACTTTATCGGGTGGGAATGGAACGGACGGACGTACCGCCCCGGCGACGTTTTCCCCTATATCGACGGCACGACGGAATACACCTTCACGGCGGTGTGGATGGGCAAGCCGCACGGCCTTGAACTTACAAGCAGTAAGCACGTGGGGCAAGCCTTTGTTATTCACGTAGAGTACGGATACGAATTCCCCTTTACCGATATGTTGCAGCTTTGTAAAAATCACGGTTGGGATTTGACGGGCTTAACTCTTTCGGGCATAATGGTAAACGGCAGCTTTATTTCCGCGGACGAGTGGGATTATTATCCATGCATACAAGGCAAAGAGGGCGAAGTCCTCATCATCGAAATACTGTGGAAAAACTAAATTCAACGCGTACCTGCTACCTTCATTTATGTTAAATAAAGCAAAAGAACGGAAAGGCGAATGGCTTTTCCGTTCTTTTATTTTACGCCCCTTTACTGTGCGTTTTTGGTGTTGACAATGGCGATTTCTTCCCCACTCGTCGCGTCGAGGAAAACAAAATAATTTTCCCCGTTATACGCGCAAAGGAATTCATACGCCGCCCTTTCCCCGCGGGCAGTACGGACAACGGCAAGGCGCGCGCTTTGCACGTCCAACTTTTCGTGCAATTTATCATACGCTTGCGCGAGGGTGATGTTCGGCTCGACGTCCTCTCTGTCCTTATGGTTTAAAATATATTTCGTAGCGTCAAAACCCGAAACAATACCGCGCGTGCGGCAGACCTTTACGCGGATTTCGTCGGGATAATACACCACGTCGTCGTCCTCGTAAACAAAGGTGAAATCGACGTTGGAGCCGTTTTCACGCAAGCGCACCGCTTCCATATCGCCGTAGCCAAGACTTTCCAAAAATTCCTCGGCAATGCGTTCCGCATTTTGATAATCGAAGGTGTCGCCCATGCAATCCTCGTAGTAATCAAAGCGGAGCAGCTTGCCGTCGTTTTGAGAAACCTCGGCGAACAAAAGAGAGCCCTTATCGTCATAGCCTTGTACGTTGTACGCGCAATACGCTTTGGTTACCGTTTCGCCCACGCAACGGAATTCGGTTACGCTATACTTGGAAAAGTAGCTTTTGCACAGCTCTTCCGCGCGCGACGGCTCAATGTGAGCGCAATCCTTCTTATCCTCGTCTTTGGGCGTTGAACGCATACCTGCCCCGTCCATTTTGTCTTTTATCTTGTCGCGAAGATTGCGGTTTTCTTCCAAAGTCATCTTTTCGACGCCCTTTACCGCGTCCATCACCGCGCCTTTGCCTTTTTTGAAAAAATCCATCCACGCACCGTCCGTCGTTTCCGCCAACAGCTTGTCAAGCTCGGTGCGGATTTGGTGGTTAGTGGCAAACAATTCCTCTAAAATTTGATAATCCCCTGCGGAAAGTTCCTCGCCGCCCCGCAATTTGGCAAGCATTCTCTCACACTCGCGCGCGGTGCGGTTGATAAAGGCGGTTACGCCACCGCAATCCTCCGCGCAAAGGGGCAATTTTTCCAAATCGAGTTCCGCAAGCCGCGCTTGCACCAAAAGGTCGGTGAGGATACGGCTTTGCTGTGCCGTCGAAGCGGAAATTCGCACGCGATCCAAATCGTTATCCACGTTTTCCATAATGCCCGTCAACTCGTACATGGTACGCTTGTTTTCGCCCATCATCGCTTCCGAGCCCTTACGCATTTCCAACGCGCCAACCGTCACCGTCGTGGCGAGCGCAAGGGTGACGACGCCGAGAGAAACCACCGCCGCAAGCCAACCGCCGTAGCCTTGCTCTTGGCGCTTGTGCCCGTTGCTTCTATTCGCGTCACGGCGTTGCGCTCTTTGCTTTCTCTTTTCCTCTTTCTTCTTGGCGCGCGCGTTGCGAAGATTGGCTTTTTCGTGGGCGCGGGCGCGGACTTTTTCCTCACGCGCCGCCGCGCGCTTTTCGATGGCCGCCTTTCTTTCGGCGGCGTGCTTTTCGGCGTCCGCTTTCTTTTGTGCCCTCACCTTTTCAATCTCGGCTTTGCGCTCGGCAATCTGTCTTTTAAATTCGGCAAGCTTTTTGGCGCGCTCTTCCTTTTTCTTTGCGGCGCGCGCAAGCTTTTCCGCCTTTTTCTTGGCTTTTTCTTCCTTTTTCTTCAACGCTTTTTCCACGCGCGCTTTCGCCGCTAAGCTCTCTTTTTCCGCTTTACTGCCCGCCGAGCGCGCATTCATACGTTTGGCGTTTACCCGTTCCGTTTTCTTTTCCGAACCGAGCGCCGCCTCGCCCTGTGCGCTCACTTTATCCGTAGGCTTTTGCACCTTTTTTGCGGTCTGTTTCTCGATATTTTCCACCTTTTCTGCGCCCGAGGACGTGTTGGTGGCAACGTTTTTCTTCTCTTTCTTCATATTCCCTCCTCGTTAAATGGCAAAGACGTGTCTGCCGATGACGGTAACCGTCTGTCTGTCAAAAATCCACGCGCTCGTCGCGATAGCGGGATTGTAGTAATAGAGCGCGCCGCCCGTCGGATCCCAACCGTTGATGGCGTCACGCGCCGCACGCATCGCCGTATCGTCGGGCGTCAAGTTGATTTGCCCGTCCGAAACCGCCGTAAACGCATGCTTTTGATAGACCACGCCCGAAACGGTGTTGGGGAATGCCGAGCTTTTCACGCGGTTGAGCACCACTGCGCCGATTGCTACTTGGCCCGTGTAGGGTTCCCCTCTGCCCTCGGCGTAAATCGTCCGTGCCAAAAGGTAAACGTCCGAGCTGGAATAGCCGCCTGCGCCGCTTGCCGTTTGGTTGACAAGTGCTTGATACGCGCTTTCCATACCGAGCGCGCGGAAGGTCGCTTTGCCCACGATACCGTCCGCCTTTAAGCCGTTCTTTTTTTGGAAGGCGATCACGGCGGAACGAGTGCCCGAGCCAAACACGCCGTCCACGCTCCCTTTATAATACCCCCAAAGCTTTAAGCGGCGTTGTACTTCCTTGACCTCGCTCCCCTTAGAGCCTTGTTTTAATATCGCTGCGCTAACCACACCCTCTACCGCTTGCGTTTGCGCGGAAAGGGAGGCGTTGCCGTCCAAAGACGTTGTTTTTATGATAGCCGCCGTCGCAGAAAGCGTAAGCGCGCACGCCACAGCCGTCAATGCGATTTTGGTTTTCGTTGACTTCTTCATCTCTTTTCCTCCTATATGTAAAAGGATAGGGGCAGGTATGCGATGAACGGTTATTTTCCCGCTTTAAAGCGCTCGATAATTTCCCAAATTTTGCTTTTATACACCACGTTTTTGCCTGTCGGCGCGGAAAAGCATAAGGGCGGATACACCACGCACCACCAATTATCCCCCTCGCCGCTTCCCAAACGGATAATCAACGAAGAATATTCGCCTGCGGGCAATACGCAGTCCTCGTATATGCGGGTGGGAAAACGCTCGATAGTCAATACCGCGCTTGCGCCGTAATAGAAACCTTTTTCGCGTAAAGCCTTGCTTGCCACCGCGGAAATGTCGTTTATATGCGCTTGCACACCGAGCAAAGCCTCTGCTTTCGTTTGGTAGTCCGCAACGAGGGGCGTGAGGTATTCCACCACCCTATCGCGCACGTAATATTTTACGTTTTGCGCCTCGTTTTCGTTGGAATCCGCGCGGATATGGATACGCAAAAAATCGTCCGCGCGTGCGCTTGCTTGCGTATTCGTCGCGTACATGGGTGCCCCATTTCCGCTTTCCGCACCCAAAACGCCCGAAAAACCGAGCGCCGTTAAACTTATTATGATTGACAATAAGAAAATTATGCAAAACTTTTTCATAAAAATAAAAAAACCTCCGTGATAGAACACGGAAGTTATTGACTGTTTCCTATGAAATTATACGCATCGCGCGCAATTTGACAAAATTTATTTTTGCGCCTCCGCCCAACTGTGGTTGTGCAATTCGCCTTCTTCTAAAAGTCCCTCGTAGTCCGTTTGACGAAGCGCCTCGTATAACGCGACGGCAACGGAATTGCTCAAATTGAGAGAACGCGCTTCCGAAAACATAGGGATACGCAAGCAGGTCTTTTCGTTTTGCAGCAAAAGCTCTTCGGGCAAACCGCGCGTTTCCTTGCCAAACACCAAAAAGTCGCCGTCTTGAAAGCTTACGTCGCTGTGGCGGTGTCTACCCTTGGTAGTGAAGAAGAAAAAGCGGTTGTCGGGATATTTCGCACGCAATTCCTCAAAGCTATCGTAATAAGAAATATCGACCAAGTGCCAATAATCAAGCCCCGCGCGCTTTAAATATTTGTCCGTAACCTCAAAGCCGAGGGGACGGATCATATGCAGGTGCGTACCCGTCGCGGCGCACGTCCGCGCAATATTGCCTGCGTTTTGCGGAATTTCGGGTTCTACGAGAACGATGTGGAACATGTTTACTCCTTTTTGCCCTTGATTTGGGCGGTTGTTTATACTGTCAATTCTTCCTTATTTTACTCCGTTTTCCTACTTTTGGCAAGTGTTTTTGCCCCGCTCCCCACACTTTGCCATACTTTGACAGCAAAAATGCGGATAAAGCGGAAAAATGGGCGCATACTAACAGCACAAAAGCGTTTCTTCGGGAACGGATAAGGAGATTACTATGCAATTTGAAAACACGGAAACCTTTAAAAACCTCGCCCGCGCGTTTGCGGGTGAATGTCAAGCGGGTATGCGCTATCAAATGGTTGCAAAGCTCGCCATGAAAGAAAAGTTGAAGACGTTGGCGGACGCGGTGCGTACAATCGCCAAAAACGAAACGGTACACGCGACGCAATTTTTCAACAAAATCATCGAAAAGACGGGCAGTAAAGAAAATATCGTGCTTGACGCCGGTTACCCTTTCCACATCGGTACGTTGGCAGAGAGCTTGAAATTTTCCGCGAACGACGAAAAGAACGAAACGGAAGATATTTACCCTGCCTTTTCCTTGACGGCAAAGGAAGAAGGATTTGAGGACGTTGCGGCACTCTTTAAAATGGTTGCCGAGGTCGAAGCGCAACACAAAATCGTCTTCCAATATCTTCACGACGCGGTGCGAAACGGAACGCTGTACAAGAGTGAAAAACCCGTGCTTTGGATTTGTAGCGAGTGCGGTCATATGCACGTTGCGACGGAAGCGTGGAAGGTGTGCCCTCTTTGTAAGGCAGAACAAGGCTACGTGGATTTACACCTGCCCTTTGAGGGCGTGAGAGAGTAAGCCTTGCCCCTCTCGAAGAAAAGCTTTGAAAAAAGGAGAAATAGTATGAAAAACAAGAACAACCAAAAAAACAAGAACTGTGGCAACAAGAATTGCGGCAATAAAAACTGCAACGACAAGGAAAATCACGGCTATAACGGCGGTGAAAAGAACAACGATTGATGGCTAAAAAATCCACTCAACGCGTACCTGCCCCCACCAAAACGGCCATCGACGTCTTTGTAGAGCCGTCGGATACGGACGTAAACGGGAGCTATACGGGCAAACCGAAAAACAAAAAAGAAACGCCCGTGCAGGACGCGGACGATTTATAAAAAACGCCATTTGATTGCTTTTAGAGCAACAAAAAATCCCCTTGCGGAATGCGAGGGGATTTTTCCGTTTTTAAAGATTATTTCTTCAAAAGCTTTACAACAACGGGAACGCTTACTACAAGACCTGCCAAGATGGAAAGGATACCGCCAACGATGGGGCCTGCGCCAAGCGCCCAACCCTTCTTTGCTTCTGCTTGCGACAATTCTTGACCCAAAAGGTTGGTTGCATATGCGCTACCTGCGAAAGCGAATTGAACCGTAAGGAAGAAGAACACACCAGCTACGATAAAGCATGCGATTGCGATGAACGCGAAGAACTTGTTGCCCTTACCGAGGAAGGAAAGTACGCAAAGTACGATGCCTGCTGCTACAAGGATAAGCGTAAGCAAGTTCATGAACGAGAATGTAAGGTATTCCAAAGTCACTTCACTACCCAAAACGTCTTTCTTTTCGGTAAGACCAAAAATCGCTTGCCAACCGTTGTAATTAACAACTTCGTCGCCGACTTTAATCGTGATAGCGGGCAAGAAGAACATGATGATTGCGATAACGCCAAGCGCCGCAGCAATCACGGGGATAAATCTTTCAATTTTCTTATACATAAAATAACCTCCGTGCGAAAGCTTGTGATTTTTTTACTTTCGCATATTATCATAATATATTATAATAACCTTGCGGATTTTTGTCAAGGGATTTATAATATTTTACCTAATTTTCATTCGACAAAAAAAACGGTTTTGCCATTGCAAAACCGCTCTTTTGTATTATGCTTTAAAAATCGTCGTCATC
>JAFTMQ010000071.1 GCA_017452305.1 Clostridia bacterium
ATTCAGCAATATCTGCTTGCATCTTTTCTTCGTTATAACGAAGATCTTCGTCATATTCGAAGATATTTACCATACCTTTTGCATCAAAGTTGAACGAAGGCATCGAAAGCATCTCATCGGAAATAAGGTTGAAGTGGTATTCCGTGATAGGACCGTACACCTTTACAACTTCTTCCGTGATATACGCCTTAACGAGCGTCGTTACACTTTGAACAACTTCCGTTCCATTATAGGTCGAAGCTACAAATCTATGACCAATAAACTCGTGCATAGTGTCTTCTCTAATGAATACGTACTGCATCAAATCAAGGTCGAAGTAACCGTGTTCATAAGCAATTCTCGCTGTTGCGCCGTTCGCAAATTCAAGGTTAATGACGTTACGAAGTCTTGCGGGGTCATCTGCGTGGTCGTTAAACCAAATCGTACCTGCTTCGTACTTGCCCGTTTCATGGTTGAATACCATTACCTTGTCGCCAGCCACGATGTTCTCAACGGCTTTTTGAGTACCGTCAGCCCTCATAATCATCGTTCCTTCTACAAGACAGCTTGCATCATACGTTGCAGTTGCTTTAACGTTAACGTTTGCCCCGTTTACCGTTACACTGTAAGTACCGCCGGCAAAAGCAGTATCATTCACCTTCAAATCTTTATAGCTAGATTTCAAATTGATCGTAAACGAAACCGTTGTGCCATTGTCAACCCAATCATCACTCGACAAACCACTTGTGTTACACGTTACCGTCGTGCCTGTTCCTGCGCTCCAGCTTACCGTGTACATCTTCACCGTGGTTGCGGAAATAGACGTTGCTGCGTTTACCGTGTAGTTAAACGTGCTGCTACCCGCTTGCGAGGTGCTTACACCGCTTTGCGCAGCGCCGCCAATCGTAACCGTATTCAAACGATAACCACTGCTTGCTGTTACCGTTACGGAAATGGACGTGCCTTCTACAACCGTCGCGCCGCTCGAAATCGCGCTACCGTTTGCCGTTACGCTAATCGTTGCACCCGTAGGATTGCTCCATGTTACTGCATAAAGCTTCTTCGCCGTTGCTGCAATCGTCGTTGCACTGCTTACCGTGTACGTACCACCATTCTCTATCGACGTGCCGTTTGCCGTTACGCCCGTTACGGCATAACCACTGCTTGCCGTTACCGTTACGGAAATGGGCGTGCCTTCTACAACCGTCGCGCCGCTCGAAATAGCCGAACCGTTTGCCGTTACGCTAATCGTTGCACCCGTAGGATTGCTCCATGTTACTGCATAAAGCTTCTTCGCCGTTACATCGATGGAAACCACCGTGCCGCTTGCCGTGAAACTATACGAACCTGCGCTCGTGCCGATTTCAGAACCATTTACCTTTACAGAGGTTACTTGATAACCGCTTACCGCACTTGCCGTGAATGTATATTTAGTACCATTCGTCAACTGTTGACCGTTCGTGATATCGCTTACGTTTGCATTCGAAGTCGTTACCGTAGCCGTACTGTATTTACGAGCAATCGTAGAACCACTATATACAAAGTCGATATCCTTCGTTACCGCAACCAAATCGCCGTTCACATCGGTAATTCTAAAGCCTGCTTTAATGGTAATCGTGAATTCCGTACCAAACGCAGCCGTAGCCACTCTAATCATCAAACCACTGCCGTTGGTCGTTTGTACATATACGGGATATGCCGCGGGGTTGGAAAGCCAGCAATCACAAGCATTAGAACCTCTTACGCCGTTTGCGTTTGTCGTAATCAATTCTCTTGCCGATACGCCGTTCACGTAGATATATTCCATAATATCCACGCCGCCGTTGTTGTTAATCGGCGCAGCATTGCCTACGTACCAAGTATCGTTTACATTCGTATTGAAATAGTGGTTTTCATTGCCATTCGCATCGGTATATGTGACGCCCATGTCGAGTACACCCACGTAAACTTCGTTATCGTGCGCACCCCAAGCACGGTCTTCGATTTGAAGTCTATCCGTGATATCCACGAATTCATCATTCTTCAACGCCGTTGCCACTACGTTCAAATCTGCGCCGCTTACCGTCGCCGTATAAGTGGTTGCGTTAACCTTGGTCGCGTTGCTTACGCCCAAAAGCGTACAACCGCTATTCGCCGTAACAGTAAACGTAACCGTCGTGCCGTTGTCTACCCAAGCGCCGTTTGCTACGTTTGCCGTAACGCTCGCGTTTTCGCCCGAATAGGTTACTTTGTAGAGTTTTTCAACCGAAACGGTAACCGTCGTATCTGCCGTTACGCTGCTAATCGTATACGTGCCGTCGCCGTTATTCGTTGCGCCCGATACGCCCGTAAGCTTATAGCCTTCGCTTGCCGCTACCGAGAAGGTGAGCGGGCTACCGCTTGCAACTGCATAGAAACCGCCATTAGCAATCTCGCCGCCGTTTACCGCTGCGCCCGTAGGTACCGTGAAGTAAACCTTATGGCCTACTACCGTTTCTGCTTTAATCGTATTCGACTGTTCTACCGTAAAGGTATACGTATTGCTTGCATTCAAAGGTAATTCCTTGCTGTTTACAATTACAGCAGAGATAAGGTAATCGCCTACAGGTGCTACGTTTAAGGTATAGGTTTCGCCAACCGCAAACGTACCGCTACCGCTAACCGTTGCATTATTTGCCGTTGCGCTTACCGTAACGCCGCCGAGTACACGCGACCAATTACGATTTGCATCACTGGGATTTGCAGAATAAATCCATTCTACCTTTTCTGTGAATTTATATGCAACGTTGGTTGCACCCCAAATCGTCGTGCCCGCTTCGATAACAAGCTTATCACCAAACGCAACGCTGCCGCTATAACCGCCAAAGGAAAGCCACGTAGAGTTTGCGTCCCAACGTTGATATCTAAGATAGGAAATAGAATTGCCATTGAAGGTAATGCTACCCGCACCAATACTCAATTCGTCGAATGCACCGCCGTCCGTTTCCGTATAACCTGCCAAGGGTGCTGTGAAGTACATACGAAGCTCGGTAGCGCCTTGGTTGTGCGCACGGTCGCCAAAGCTTGCCGCGGACAACGTGCCCATCGTGCTTTCGTCGTAGTTCTGTACCCAATAATTGCCGTTATAATAATAGTTGATTCCGTCCGTTACGGTGTAGTATTGCGTACCAAGCCAGAAGCGCGTACCTGCCGCAATCGTGACAACGTCGCCAACCGCAAACTTACCTTCGCCGCAAAGACCGAGGATTTGATAGTTGCCGCCTTTGGGGTTTGCTTGGCCGTGATATCTAACTTTGTCTATTTCGGTAACCGTACCGTCTGCCGACGTGCAGTAAATCGCATAAGGCGCGCTATCCAACATCTTTTCCGTCGTAAGCAAGTTTACCTTTACTTGACCAAACCAATGCGTTGTCGTATCGATACGAATTTCATCCGCAAGCGCACCGTAGTCGGTCGTCTCTGTAACAGAGCCTTTCGCCGCAAATTCGCTTGTGGTGAATTGTGCAACTTCATCGCCGACAACCCAATCGCCAAGGGCGTAGCCCCATTTATCTACGTTGCCATTTGTCAAGAAATAGCCGTACATTTCGTCTTGGAAAATGTAATAACCGCCGTTTTGTTTTACAATCGTGCCAGGGGCGCCGATCAACTCGTCGCCTTTGTGCCAACCGAATACTCTGTTTTCATACTCGCCTGCACCAATCAATTCCAAAATCTTGTGGTTGCCTTCGTTCCAATAATATCTACCTCCGAAAACAGGGATAAGCTTACTAGAATCTTCACCACATTGGATATATACGGGGTAAGGATATTTCGACGTATCCGAATCGGGGCCGAATTCAAAGGTGAATTCGCCGTTGATCATAACGTCTTCGTAGAATTCTACACGAATGGTAAATTCGTTAGGTTCGCCCTCGTTACCCGTGTTATCTTCCGCGCAGTTGGTAATGCCTTTAACGTCGGAGTTGTACAAATCGCCAAGATACATGCCGTAATCTACGGTTTCGCTTATTTTCGTATAATCGATGGTGTAATCTTCCGTCAATTTATACATAACGTTGTTTGCGTAGAATATGGAATCGCCCTTAATAACGATTTGGTCGCCGTTTGCAAGCTTTGCATTGTTCGTTGCGTCAATCGCAAAGAACAAGAGCATTTGCCATTCGCCAAGGCTGTTTTGTTCATCCAACGTCCAAACGCCTTGCAAAGCAAAACTATCGGCTACCACTTCGCCACCACGCATATGCGCTACGTTTACCGCATGAATATCCATTTGCGTTTTGTTTGCAAACGCTTCTCTATGTAACGTAGCGAACACCTTAAAGCCGCTGTAACCGTTTCCGGAATTATCCGTGAAATCGGTTTCTTGCGCAACACCGGTCAATACAAATTCTTCCGAAGAAGTCGTGTGCAATTCAAGCGTGCGGTTTCCCGTCCAATCCATTGCTTTGGTTACGTCAACCTCTTCGTTGTTTTCCGTGTCGTACCAAGCGCCCTTTACGCCTTCGGTAGGAACGTTTTGCGGCGCGTCGCCCCACAAAACTTCTTCCGTCGTTTGGGCGCCGTTTACGTTGTACGTAATGCTGTACGTAGGCACGAACTTTTTAATCAAAGGCGCCGCGGTGCTATCGTTATCCGCCGTGCCCCAATAATGCGAATTTTCGTCGATGGTATCGTTGTAGGCTTGCTTTGCAACCCATGCCAAACTTCTTTCCGCAACGTCCGTTTGCGCAACAACCGTTTCCGTGCCGTTTTCCGCTACCGTGCAAATAACGCCACGATACGAGAAGTTGTCCGTGTACCATTTTTCGGGTATGTTGTAAAGATATGCAACGGATTCCCAATTGCCGTCATCATCGTCAAACCAATATTCGGTGGTATCGATTTTTACCACTTTGGCCGTATCTACGGTCAAGTCGCCGCTCAAAAGACGGGTGGGCAACACGAGGGTGTACGTTTTGAAACCTTCCGTGATTTTGTACGAGCCTCTGTCATACGTTTCCGCGGTGTTCAAAACAGGTTGACCACCGTATACGTAGCCCGCACCCATTTCCACGTGGAAACGAATACCTTGTCTACTGGTTTCCTTGTACGTAATCTCACCGTTTTCAAGTTGCGGATCAAATACGCGGACCGACGCACCGTTCGTTTGGAACGCGGTGGAAGCAATCGTAGCCGCTTTCGCCGTAGTGGGCTTAAAAACGCTTACACCCAACGCTGCACAAAGCGTCGTGGTGAAGACAGCGAGGCAGGTTAAAAGAGCTTTTTTAATCGTCGATTTCTTAAACAATTTCATCTTCTTACCTCCTTTTCTTAACCCCACAAGTCGCCGGGGTGTTCTTCACCCACGTCCGTGCTTGCCGTAATGACGTCGTCTTGCGCCAAATACGTGATGACCAGCTTACATTCTTCGTAAACGCGGCGCTTCGTTGCCGTATCTACTTCATTCTCAAAATACATAAGCCTTCTCCTTTTTTTGATAAATATTTTGTCTCTTTTTGTGCCATGGTTACTATTATACGTGCGCGCGCACTATAAATATGTACACGCGTATAGTATAATATGGTATTCTACCACTTAAATACCACTTTGTCAATGTATTTTATTGCATTTTGTGAAATAATTTAATAAAATTAAACGAAAAAACAAATCGTTGAAAAAGAAATTTAAAAAACGCACTATTGTCAAAAAAACAGATTTTTTTTTGCGTTTTCCGCTTAAAAAAGCGCGATTTTGACATTTTTGTCTAAACCGCGCTTTTCTATTTTGATTAAAAATCACTCGATTTTTTGAATTATGCAACGAGAAAAACGCCCGTTTTTCTTCGCTCCACGAACGATTTTTATAAGTATTTTTTCAAATCGTCCACTCTGTCCGTACGGTCCCAGCTAAACCCTTTATAGCCAAAATGCCCGTAAGCCGCCGTCTTTTTAAACACGGGTTTACGCAAATCGAGGGAACGGATAATCGCGTAGGGACGAAGGTCGAATTCCGTCTTGACAATCTCGGCAAGACGCTCGTCGTCGAGCTTGCCCGTGCCGTGGCTGTTTACGAATACGGAAACGGGGTTTGCTACGCCGATTGCGTAAGCAACTTGAATTTCCACCTCGTCCGCAAGCCCTGCCGCAACGAGATTTTTCGCAATATAACGGCAATAATACGCCGCACTTCTATCCACCTTCGTGGGGTCCTTACCCGAGAACGCGCCGCCGCCGTGCGCGCATCTGCCGCCGTAGGTATCGACGATGATTTTTCTGCCCGTCAAGCCGCTATCCCCTTCGGGTCCGCCGATTTCAAATCTGCCCGTGGGGTTGATATAAATTTTCGTGTTTTCGTCCATCAATTCCGCAGGGATAATTTCGTCGATGACGTATTTTTTGATATCCACGTGGATTTGCTCTTGCGAAACTTCCGCGTCGTGCTGTGTGGAAACAACGACGGTATCGACGCGCTTTGCCACGCCGTCCTCATATTCCACCGTCACCTGCGTTTTGCCGTCGGGACGAAGATAGGAAAGCGTACCTTCCTTGCGGACGGTGGTAAGACGCTTTGCCATTCTGTGGGAAAGGGAAAGGGTCAAGGGCATCAATTCCTTGGTTTCTCTACAAGCGTAGCCGAACATCATACCTTGGTCGCCCGCGCCGAGCTGGTCAGCCTCGTCGCCACCCTGCTTCTTTTCCAAGGACGCGTTTACGCCCATGGCGATGTCGGGGGATTGTTGATGAATTGCCGTAATAATTTTGCATGTATCGAACGCGAACGTTCCAAAATCATAGCCGATTTCTTTGATAATATCGCGGGCGGTCTGTTCGTAATCGACCTGCGCCGTCGTGGTTACCTCGCCCATAATCAGCAGCGTATCAAACGCCGCCGCGCACTCAATTGCCGCCCTTGCTTGGGGGTCGGATGCCAAAATCGCGTCCAAAATGCCGTCGGAAATGTTGTCGCAGACCTTGTCGGGATGTCCTTCGGTGACGCTTTCACTGGTAAAAAACTTTTTCATGTAAAAAATCCTCTTTTTAACGATAGTTCTTCCCCGCGCTTGGGATTTGCGGAAAAGTTCCCACACGGATTTGCGCGCAAAAAACGCCCGCGCATACGTCGGGAAATACATTATATATGTTTTTTTGCGTATTGTCAACTAATTTCATAGGCGCGCGCTTGCAAATTTCGTTTATCTATGCTATAATGCTTGGTATGAGAGAAGAACTTACCGCATTGATAAAAAACTGCAAAATTTGCCCCGTCGAATGCGGCGCGGACCGTACAAGCGGCGTCGGTGCGTGCGGCGTTTCGGGCATACGGATTGCAAAATATTATTTGCACCCCTTTGAAGAGCCCTGCATTTCCTTTAAAAACGGAAGCGGCACCATCTTTTTTTCGGGCTGCAACCTGCGTTGTAGGTTCTGCCAAAATTACGAGGTTTCGCGTGCAAAACGCGGAAAAGAGATTACGCCCGCGCAGCTTGCGGACATCTTCAAAGCGCTCGAAGATATGGGGGCAGAGAATATTTCTTTGGTGACCCCATCTCATTTCAACGCATACCTGGTGGCGGCATTTGAGCTTTACCGTCCCAAAATCCCCGTCGTTTACAACACAGGTAGCTATGAAAAAATCGACGCGCTTAAACGCATCGATCCGTTTATAGATATCTATCTTCCCGACCTCAAATTTTATTCTTCCGCCCTTTCCAAACGGTATTTGGGCAAGGAAGATTATTTTGACGTGGCGAGCGAGGCGGTGTCCTTTATGGCGAACGCCAAGCCCTTGAAAATGACGGACGAGGGAAAAATGCTGTCGGGCTGTATCGTGCGGCATTTGGTTATGCCCCTTTGCACGGCGGACAGCAAATCCGTCCTCAAATGGTTTCAGCGCGAATTGCCCGAACAC
>JAFTMQ010000072.1 GCA_017452305.1 Clostridia bacterium
ATTATGGCAAAACTTCCCGAACAATTTATCGAAAACATGAAAAAACAGCTTCCCGAACACGAATGGGAAGCCTTTTTCGCTTGTTATGAAAAAAGTCCCTATAAAGGGGTGCGTTTAAACCCGTTGAAAGGGGGCAGGTACGCGTTGAAAGGCTTTTTACCCTTCCTTGGCGAGCCTATTCCTTGGGAAGAAAACGGATATTACACAACGGAAGAAAAGCTCGGGAATAATATTTTCCATTTTGCGGGCGGATTTTATTCGCAAGAGCCGTCGGCAATGAGCGCGGCGCCTCTCTTAGAGGTACAGCCCGGAGAAAGGGTGTTGGATTTATGCTCCGCGCCCGGCGGTAAGGGCACGCAGCTTGCTTGCACGATGGACGGCAAGGGAATTATCGTCCTCAACGAGCCCATTACCTCGCGTGCGAAAATTTTATCGCAAAACGTGGAGAGGCTCGGCATTAAAAACGCGGTGGTGCTCAACGAATATCCGCAGACCTTGGCAAAGAAATTCCGCGGCTATTTTGATAAAATCTTGGTCGATGCGCCTTGCTCGGGCGAGGGAATGTTCCGTAAAAATGCGGAAGAAGCGCTTGCGGAATGGAGCGAGGAAAACGTGGCGTTGTGCGCGGCGCGGCAGAGCGAAATTTTGGATGCGGCGAGCGAAATGTTAAAGGCAGGCGGACGGCTTGTGTATTCTACCTGCACCTTTGCAACGGCGGAAGACGAGGGGCAGGTATGCGATTACTTGCAAAAACACCCCGAAATGCGCCTTTTAAAACAAGAAAAGCTTTATCCCCACAAGGTAGAAGGGGAAGGACATTTTGTCGCGCTGTTTGAAAAGCAAGCGCGCGTAGAGGAATGGGATACTCGTTTAAAAGAGGGGCGCGCGAGCGTAACGCAGGACGGGCAAAAAGCCTTTCGCGCGTTCGAAAAAGAATTTTTCAAAGAGAAATTTGCATTCCGCTTACACGAGGTAAACGGAATTTTATACGAGCTGCCCGAAGGGGTGTTCGAGTGGAAGGGCTTGCAGGTTTTGCGCGTGGGTGTGCGGCTTGGCGAAGTGAAGAACGGACGGTTTGAGCCTTCCCATTCGCTTGCCATGTGCGTCAAGAGAGAGGAGTGCAAAAACGTATTCGACTTAACGCAAACGGACGTGCGCTTGGAAAAATATTTGCGCGGAGAAACACTCGAATGCGAAAGCATAGCAAACGGTTGGTGTTTGGTTTGCGTAGAGGACTTGCCCATCGGTTGGGGGAAAGCCGTCAACGGCGTCTTGAAAAATCACTTGCCTAAGGGCTTACGAAAATAAGGAAAAAGAGCGGTTTATCCACCGCTCTTTTTATATATAGAGGAAAAGAAAACTCCCTGCCGCGCGGAACGCAGCAGGGGGTTGTTTTCATTCAATTACACGAAATCAATCGTTGTAAGGGCTGTCTTCGTCGAGCGTTTCCGCAGGCTTAGCCGTCTTGGGTTCGGGTTTAGCTTCCGTTGCTTCCGTCTTTGCAGGCTTTGCTTTCTTTGCTTTGCGAGCAAAAGGATTCTTGGGAAGTTTGCCGAGCTTTTTCAAGATTTTACGAACTGCCACTGCCGCGATAACGAATACGAGCACTGCCGCAATAGAAATAGAGCTAAACAACATGAAGAAGTTGGTTTCGTCGCCCGTTGCCTCGTCCTCATCGGGAGCAGAGGTGTCGGGGGTGCTTTCGTTGCGAGTAGCGGGGGTAACCGTTACGTCTTCAAACGCGTAATCCGCAAGGATTCTAACGAACTTACTGCCGAGGATAGAGTCTTCATAGGAAAGGTAAGCGATACCCGATTCGTTTGCAGAGTAGGTGTAGCTGTCTGCGTAGAGGTTGCCGTAACCGTTCTTGTCAAGGCTCTTGTTATAACGAAGGTAGGAAGCGCTGTCATACCAAGAGAATACGCTCTCGAATGCAACGGCGTTCTTGTTCGTTTCATAACCGTTCTTATCGTCTTCGTATTGCGAGATATAGGTGGTGAAGTCGCTTTCCGCATTTTCCGTGCTGTTCATATCGAATGCAACGTAGGAATTTACGGGGTTGCCTGCGCCGTTTCTATCACCGCTCCAAACTTCGAGGCGGTAGTTCTTCGCTTCCGCACCCGTGTGGATATAGAAGCTTACGTTTACCCATTCGCCGTTCGTGTTGCCGATTTGGTAAGCGAGCTGCTTGCTTTCTTCCGCAAGGTAACGAGCTTCAAGCAGCGCGTCGGTATTTGTGTCCGTCTTGGTTACGTTGAAGAGGTTATTTACGGGGATCGTGCAAGCCTTGTCTGCGTAGTAGGTAACAACTTCCGCGCCGTTTACGGTCGATTTCTTTGCGTAGAACGCGATGCCGTCCAAGCCTTCGTTGTTCCAATAGCTGTCGTAATCGTGGGACGCGCCGCCGTCTGCAACGACAAGGTTGCCGTCCTTATCCGTATCGTAAGCTTCAAGGTTGGCAAAGTAGCCGTCGTACTTCTTCGCTTCTTCGGGGTTGCTCAAAACAAGCTCTTTGTAAGCGTTCCAAGATTTGTTAATTTGATACAAACCGTTGGGTTGAAGCTCGAACGCGATGATTTCGCAATCCTTATCCGCGCAAATATTGCCTTCGTCGTCATACCAATAGGTGAGGTTTCTGCCGATAGAAAGCACGTCCGCATTGTACTTGCTGTCCATATCGATAAGATATACGTTTGCGAAAGTTTTATCTGCGTCCGCCGCGTTCAACGCGCCAACCTTAACCGCGAGGGAAATCTTCTTGTAGGAGTTTGCCGAAACGGAAACGTTCTTACCATAGAAACCGTAGCCGTATTCAAGCATACCGTTCGTTGCTTTGTTTTCGTCCGTTTCCGTATTCCAAATGAACAAGGGTTGCGTTCTGTTTACGGGCGTGTAACCGAACATTGCGTTCCAAACGGTTTCCGCGTCGTCCGTAGTGGACGTGCCCGTCGCCTTCATTAAGAATTCGGAAAGGGAATTTGCAACCGTCGGGTTGAAATATTTTGCAAAGCCGTCTTTGTTCAACAAGCCTGCGTTTGCGTAGTTGTTCTTGTCTTTGTTCGTACCGTTTTGATTTACGTATTGACTGTTGCTGTAAACGCCGGTGTAGTTCATGGGTTTAGCGAAGCCTTGGTCTAATGCGTCGGAAGGTACGTTTGCAGCGGAGTCGAAGCCCGAATTGCCCGTAGCCTTTTCTTCTTCATAACCGGTAACGGAAACAACCTTTGCGTAGGTGCCTTCCGCAACTGCCTCGTATTCCGCCTTGCTCATGGGATATACTTGGAATTTCGTGAACGCCGCAAAGCCTTCGTGGAAGCTCGTGCGAGTGCTGCTTGCGATATCCGTAGGGCCGAACGAGAAGGAAAGGTCGAATTGACCCAAAGCCTTGTTCTCATAGCCGTTTTCTACGAAGAAGAAGTATTGTTGCCAACCGTCGTTTACGTCCTCGTCTTCTACGCCGTCTTGGTTGAGGTCAACCTTAACGGGAACGGAGTCCGTCGTGTCGATGCTCGTGAAGGAATATTTTTCCGTGCCGTCGTTGAGGGTAACGCCTGCGCCCGTGAAGCCGGCCATATCCGACGTTTTCACGAAGAAGGAAACCGCCAAGTAATCGTAAGGGTTGTTTTGTGCGTCGAGGTAATCGGCAAACTTGAACGTGAAGTCGTCCGCCGTATCCAACGTGTACGCAACGCCGTGCGCGCTAAACAACATTAAGATTTTGTCTTCTTGCGCGAAGTCGTAAACCTTTCTCGTGTCTTCTTCGTCGATATACGAGAAGTATTTATTGTAAGCGCCTTTCAAATAGCTGTTGCTATCGATAGAGTCCACAAGGTACTTTTTGCCGCTTGCGGTGGTTGCGTCTTTGGGAGCTACGCCGTCGAAGATTTGATAGAAGTCGCCGTCGTCGCTAAAACCGTTGCCGAGTGCGTTTGCAACCTTTGCGTCCTTTTCATCTACGTCGCCGTCGCCGTCGAGGTCAACGCCGCCTGTGATGGAGGTAACCTTAGAGCCGTCGCCAAGCTCGGAAACGGTGGGCTTCGCATTGACAAAACCGTTCGTATCTACGGTAAGCTCGTCAAGGATATCGGAAGGGGTCAAATCGTGGCAAAGGTCGATTGCATAGCAATCCAAGGACATATCGCCGTTGGTTGCGAATACTTTATCGTACGCGTCCGTGCTGTATGCAACCGTCGCGTCGGGGGCGTTGGTCGCTTGCGTGCCCGTGAGGTTGTCGTATCTTGCGTAGGAAATCGTTTGACATTCCACATCGTCGAAGAATGCGTAACCGTTTACGTATTCAAATTGATCGGTGGTACCCATACCCAAACCAAGCTCGATGGTGAAAGAGGTGTCGGTGTAAGCGGAACCCTTCAAGTAGAAGGTGTATTGCTTCCAACCGTTGTTTTCCGTCACGTCTTTCGTGTCGATATTTTTAATCGTGAGCGCGGGAAGGGATTTCGTACCGACGGTATGAAGTACGTTGATGAATGCGCCTGCGTTATCCGCGGGTTGCAAATAACCTTCGGTGTTTGCAATTTGCAAATCCGCCGTCTTTACCCAAACGGAGAAGGTAGCCGCCGTACCTGCTTCCACAGTCACTTTGGTGGTGGAAGTATATTTTTGCGCCGTACCCGTACCCTTTTCGCTTTTTTCACCGGGCTTAGCCTCGGGGCGTTGGTTGTGGATCATCAAGACGTTGTTGTTCTTGTTTTCCGTCGCGTTCGCGTCGTAATCGTGCGTAAGGGGACTTTCAAGGAAAGTGCCGTCCGTTTTCAAGGGCAAGTCGCCACTGTCGATATTGAAGGATTCGTAAAAATCTTTCAACTTGGTCGCGATTTTGTCTTTGTCCTTGGAGTTTGCCGCTTTCCAAGCGTCGTAGTATGCGAGCTTGTCCTTAATGGTAAGCGCATCCTCTTCCCCGAAGAGCTCTTTCGCTTGCTCAACGGTAAGATTTTTAACGTCGTCGGGGTTGGAAAGCTTGGACGTGATCAACTCGTCCCATTCCGTTACGTTAACGATACCGCTTGCCGCAAGGGAAGGAAGACTGCTCGCCGTGGACGTACGCGTCCAGCTCGGTGCCGACGTGGTGCTCGTACCGATAACGGTCAAGCCATCGTTGGTGTTGAAGGTTTCAAAGTCGCCGTTTGCGATTTTCAAATCGCTGTTGACGGACGTGGAAGGCTTCGTGGTGCTGTCCGACGAAGAGTCGTTGCCATCGTTACCTTTGTCGCATGCTGCAAAAGCCGACGCGCCCGATGCCACCATCACAAACGAGAGGGCAAGGGCAAGAAGATTCTTTTTGCTTTTTTTGGAACTTGTTTTCATGTAACCACCTTTGGTTTTATTGTTTTTCATTGAAAGTAAAGAATCCGAAAACGCCGTTTGGACGGCAAAATACGGATTTTAACCTATACCCTACTATTTTAATACAAAATCGCTTGCTTTGCAAGCATTTACGATAGTAAAAAGCAGAAAAAGTTTTATAAAAACAAAAAAAATTGCTTATATTATAGTGTAAGGGGAAGTTATGTATTCAAAAAATGGAAAAAAGGGACGGATAACCCAAATCACAAGCGGGGTGTTGGTCGGGCTTGCCAACAGCGTGTTCGGCGGGGGCGGCGGAATGCTTGCCGTTCCGCTTTTACAAAAGACGGGCTTAAACGAAAAGCAAGCGCACGCCACGGCGATTTTGGTGATTTTGCCCGTGTCGCTGTTGTCCTTTGTCTTGTACGCTATCCGCGGGTATTGCCATTTTTCCGTATTGATTCCCACGGCGCTTGGGGTGTTGTTCGGCGGGATTTTAGGCGCGCAATGGCTTAAAAAATTGCCGACGAAAACGGTGAATATTTTATTTGCCGCCTTACAAGCTTTGGCGGGTTTATTTTTGTGCTTTTTCGGAAAATGAGGGCACCATGTACGCGTTGAAATTTATTTTGGCAAAACTCAACGTGTGAAATGCAAGGCGTTGCCATTCAATAAAATGCGGAATGGCGGCTTTAAATGGATAGCCTTAACGCAAAACCCCGTTTTGCAATTCACGCGCAAAAAGCGCAATTCACGAAAAACGAGGTTTTTCAATTCATATAAGCCAAAGGCTTACAATTCATTTACTTATGAGCTTTTATCTATATTTATTGCTTGGTTTTTTAGGCGGAATCCCTGCGGGTATGGGCATGGGCGGCGGTACGGTTACCATTCCGCTTCTCGTCCTTGTGGGCGGTGTAGAACAAAAAATTGCGCAGTGCGCCAACCTATTTTCCTTTTTGCCGATGAGCGTCGGCGCGTTGAAAATGCACGCGGAAAATAAGCTTCTAAAAACGGACGGCTTGCTGTGGGTGATTTTGCCCGCGCTTGCCCTTTCCGTGCTTGGCGCAACCCTCGCCGCTGCGCTTCCGTCCCCCCTTTTGCGGCGGAGTTTCGGCGTGTTTTTAATCGGGCTTTCGTTCGTGGGCTTTTACCGGCAATGGACGGAAAAAGTGCCGCGCAAATCCTGACGCGCAAAGGGTTGACAAAGGGGTATATTTGTGCTAAAATTCTTATGGCAAGGAGAGAAAAATGCACGGATACAAGTATATTTTGTTTGATTTAGACGGCACGTTGACGCGTTCGCATTACGGGATTTTTAACTGCTTCCGTTACGCCTTAAAAAAGATGGGCAGAACGGACGAGCCGACGGAAGAAATTTTGAAAAAATGCGTGGGGCCGTCCTTGGAATATTCCTTTGAAAATTATTTTGGTATGAGCAAGGAAGACGCCGTGCTTGCAACGGCGAAATATCGGGAGCGCTACAAGGATATCGGCCTTTGGGAGAACGAGCCGATGGACGGCGCGTTGCAATGTTTACAGACTTTGAAAAAGGCGGGGTACGTGTTGGCAATGTCCACCTCAAAGCCTAAGATTTTCGCCGACCAAATCGTAGAAAAATTCGGTTTTTCCCCTTATTTTTCAGCGCAAGTCGGGTGTGGCTTGGATGGGAGTTTCCCCACCAAAGCTTCGGTGATTGCCGAGACGATGCGACAGCTTTCCGCGAAGAATACGGAGTGTCTTATGATCGGCGACAGATTCCACGACGCGGAGGGCGCGGCGGAAAATAACGTGGATTGTGCCCTGCTCAAAGTGGGCTATGCCGAGGCGGGCGAACTTGAAAACGCGAAGCCCAAATACGTGTTTGCGGATTTTGCGGAATTGACTTATTTTTTAACAAAATAAAATTAAAAAACGGAGCGTGAAATAAAAAACGTTTCGTTTTTCTTTTTTTTGCGTGGATAGGGGTGGGTTTTGGCGCGGAGTTTTTGTCAAAATGCACGAAAAAGATGGCGAAAAATATCCAAAATAAGAAAAATTGTCAAAATGTACAAAAAATTTTCAAAAAGGGTATTTACAAAACGCTTTTATTGTGGTAAACTATGGGAAAAATTAGAATGGGTGAAGAGGGACTAAATATGGAAACGCGTGTGAGCGCGCTAACTTCACCTAACGATTGACGTAAATTTAGAAAATATTATCAAATTACACGAAGGGCGGATAGAGATTCCGTCCAAAAAAGACAGAGGTATATTGTGGAAAGATTAGGTATCATTGATTTGGGTTCGAACACCGCGAGATTGGTTATCGTGGACATGTTTACCGAAAACCATTATATGGTCGTTAACGAGTTGAAAGAGAGCGTAAGACTTGGCCAAGATATGGACAGGGACGGTTTCTTGAAGCCGCAGAGAATTGCGGAAACGATAAAAACCTTAAAAATGTTTAAAAAGCTTTGCGACGCGTCGAACGTTGACCGCATTATCGCGGTGGGGACGGCGGCGGTTCGCCGTGCAAAAAATCAACGTTCCTTCCTTGACGAAATTCAAGTAAGCTGCAACATTACCATTCGCGTCCTTTCCGAAGAAGAGGAAGCGTTCTTGGTATATCGCGGCGTTATCAACTCTATGGACATTCCCAAGGGCTTGATTTTGGAAATCGGCGGCGGCAGTACGAAGATTATTTATTATAATCGTCGTAACGTGTTGGGCTTTGCGACGTTGCCTTTCGGCGCGGTAACGCTCACCGATTTGTTCGCAAGCGACGCTTCGCCCGAAGAATCGGCGGCGCACGTAGAGGAATTCTTCACCGAACAGCTTAAAAAATTGCCTTGGTTGCAGGAAATTGATCCCGAAACGCAAATGATCGGCGTGGGCGGCTCTTTCCGTAACCTCTTTAAAATTAGCAAGCTTGTTAGAAAATATCCTTTGGATATGGCACATAACTATAAGCTTGCTACCGAAGATTTTACGGGCATTTATAATATGTTGAAAGCGTTGGACGTGGACAAGCGCAAAAAGATTAAGGGGCTTTCTCCCGCGCGTGCAGACATTATGCCTGCGGCGATGGCGATTGTCAAGTCGTTCGTTTCGTATATGAATATCGAAAGCTTTACCATCGGCGGCAGCGGTCTTCGCGAGGGCTTGATGGTCAACCAAGCGATGCCGATTACGACGGAAAAACCTATTTCCGACGTTTTGGGCTATTCGTTGGATAGATTGGTGAAGTACTATAACTGTGATCCTAAGCATATCGAGCACGTTATGCAGCTTTCCGTACAGCTCTTCAAACAGCTTCGCGTGTTGCATAAATTCTCTCGTCAATACTTAAAAGTATTGAAAATCGCGGCGAGCTTGCACGATTGCGGCAAGAGCGTGAAATTCTACAATCACGCAAAGCATAGCTGGTATATCATTTTGAACTCTTCCATTTACGGCGCGACGCATAGAGAAATCGTGTTGGCGGCGTTCGTTGCAGGTTGCCATAACCGCGAGGACGTGCCCATGATCGAGTGGCAAAAATATAAGGATATCGTTTTGGAAGAAGATCTTGAAGCGGTGAAGAAGCTCGGCGTATTGCTTCGTATTGCGGAAAGCCTTGACAGATCGCACTGTGGTTTGGTTACGGGCTTGAATTGCGACGTGCTTGGCGATTCCGTGATTATGAAAACGATTGTAACGGGCGACGCGGCGCTTGAAATTTGCGACGCGGAAAAAGCAAGCACCGAATTTAAAAAGGCATTCAAGAAGAACTTGGAAATTTTGTAATTTTGATATAAGGACAAAGCCGCTCTTTCACCTGCGGAAAAGGGAACGGGCGGCTTTCTTTTACGATAGGTGGATTTTTTACGTATGTGGATTTTGGCAAGCGCGTCTCCGCGGCGCAAGGAACTTTTAGCGGAAATTTTACCCGAATTTGAAATTATCCCCTCACTCGCGGACGAGACGGTAACGGAAACGCTTTCCCCCAAGCAGTTGGTAGAGGTGTTGGCGACGAGAAAGGCGTTCGAGGTGGCGATAAGGCCGGAAAACGAGGGAAAATTCGTATTGGGCGCGGACACGGTTGTTGCGTATGGCAAGGAAGTATTGGGTAAGCCCAAGGACGGGGCGGACGCATTCCGTATGTTAAAACTGCTTTCGGGCGAAAAACACACCGTATATACGGGCGTTTGTATCCTTACCTGCAAGGACGGCAAGGTGGGCTACAAAACCAAAACCGCCAAGACGGACGTGTATTTTAACGAGCTTTCCAACGAGTGGCTTTGGACGTATATCCGCGGCGGCTCGCCAATGGATAAGGCGGGCGCGTACGGCATTCAAGACGGCGGCTTGGTGAAAAAAATCAAGGGGAGCTATTCCAACGTCGTAGGGTTGCCCGTTGAGCTTTGCACAAAAATGATAAAGAAGTTAAATAGCAGGAATAATACGTTCAATTCGTACCTGCCCCTCTCTTTTTGGGAAAAATAGGAGGAAATTATGATAAAACTTGCGATTGATATGGGCTCGTCAATGACCAAAATTTACCGTGCGGACACGAACAGCGGTATCGTTTTGGCAGAGCCGTCCTGCGTGGCGGTGGTTACGGGTGATCAAATCAAAGCCATCGGCAAAGAGGCGAAAAGCCTCATAGGCAAGACGGCGGAATTTACAAGGATAATCTACCCCGTATATGAAGGCGAAATCGTCAATATGCGTCTTGCGGAAGCGATGTTAAAAGAATTTCTTTCCCGCATCGACGTAAAGGCGTCGGCGCTTCGTAGGGCGCAGGTGCTTTTTTCCGTGCCCTGCGGTATTTCCGAAAAGGCGCTTGCCGATTACGTGGCGCTCACCGAGGAATGCGGCCTTAACAAGGTTTGGTTTGTCGAACAGCCCTACTTGACGGCGCTTGGTGCGGACGCGATTATTAGCGATAGCGATCCCGTGTTCTGTTTGGATATCGGCGGCGGCGTTTCCAATGCAGCGGTCATTTCCGAGGACGGCATTATCGCCGGTATTTCCATGAACGTCGGCGGTAATAATATGGACGCGAATATCATTTCGCGCATTTCAAGCAATTCCGAGCTACTTGTCGGGGCATTGACGGCGGAAAAAATCAAAAACGAGATTTGCTCGCTTGCGCCGAGCGCTTTGGGCAGCGTGGTGGCGGAGGGAAGCTCTACCAAGACCTGCCAACCCGCGGCGGTGTCCGTGCAGGCGGCGGATTTGACGGAATGCTTGCGCGTGTATATCAATAAGATAGTGGAATACGCCATTGAGGTGCTTAGAACGTTACCCGCAGAGGTGGCGGCGACGGTGAATAGAAACGGCGTACTGCTTTCGGGCGGCGTGATGAAAATTCCGTACGTGCCCCAATATATCGCCTCGATGCTCGGTATGCGTTACCGTATGAGCGAAGAACCGCAATTTTCCACCGTGCTGGGCGGCGGCGTGCTTCTTCGCGACAAGGCTTTGTTGAATAAATTTGCCAAAAATCGCGGCGAATAAAGGTTAAACGCAATGCGGAATTAAAAAAATATCTATAAAAAAGTGGACGGACGGAAGAATATAATTCTTCCGTCTTTTTCTACGTCAAAAAAAATTTTGGATTTTTGCAAAAAAATTTTCAAAAACCTATTGACAAATGCCATTTTTTTGTTATAATAAAGGTACAAAAGAAAGAAAGCAACAAAAAATGTTAGTTTCTTTCAAAAAACACGGAGAAAACACCGATGGACACATAAGGGACAGCCGAGGGAAATCGGCAAGCAGCCGTAGGGATACGGCACAAGAGAAAGCCGTAGGGAGACGGCAAAAAATGGAAAGGAGGGTACGAAAAGCGATGATTCCTTCCCAGAGTGAGGCAAGCACTTAAAAATTGCCGAAAAAGTGAGGGAAAACACTTAAAAAGACACCGATAAAAGTAGGCGTTCGTTTGCGAACCTAGAACGGGGCAAATGGGAAATTGACGAAGTTCCGGTAGGCGCTCGGCGGTCGGAAAGCGACGGGAGAGGAAACGAATAAGCACGGTAAACGGATGAGATTTGACGAAATTTCAACGAGTGTCGGAAGAGGCGTCGTAAAAGACGGGATAAAAAGTTAAGGAGGAACACACTTATGATTTGCGTAACTCCAAAAAGCAAAACTGTTAAAAACGAGGATACTCCAACGGGCTAGGTATTCCCACCGATGAGATATCGGAGAGAGTGCTTAAAAAAGGAGGTAAATATAAAATGATTTATATCCTTACCGTGAGGTATTCGAGCAAGAAATAAGAAAAGAGGTACAGTCCAATGAACGAGATGAACGAGGGCGTTCATAAATAAGAAGTAACCTGAATATATAGCGGACGAAAGGTTCGGCAAGCGACGTATGGCTCGCACCCAACAGGTGAAAGAAAAAAGGGAACGCCCATACAACTGAATACGAAAACAATACCCCTGCTGTAAACGCAGGGGTTTATTATTTTTGCCTACGAAATGCGGCGTGATACTTCGTCGCGCTGTGGCAACCTACGGTTACGTACCCCTACGTACGCGCCCTCAGGTTTTCCGCGCGCTCCTTGTCTGGCTTGCATTTCCCAACGGCAAGAGGGGCTGCGTAATCGAAATGCGGCGTGATACTTCGTCGCGCTGTGGCAACCTTCGGTTACGTACCCCTACGTACGCGCCCTCAGGTTTTCCGCGCGCTCCTTGTCTAACTTGCATTTCGCTACGGCAAGACGGGCGGCGTGATACTTCGGTAAATAGGATAAAAGGATGACAAGTTCATTAAATTTTATAAAAAACAATAAAAAGTTGTAAAAAGTTATAAAAAACTATTGACAAAACTAAAAAATGCAGTTATAATTGTATTGTAATCTATAAAAGGGGGCATTAAAATGCAAATAGAGTTGGCGGATATTGTAAAATTATACAATCGCATTGAAGAGTTGGAAAAAAGGGTAGCGCAATTAGAGAAGCAAATAAGTGTGGAAAAATCGTCAAACGTATCTAAAGCGGAACGTCCTGCTTTCCCCGTCGAATGCGCGAACAGCAAATACAAGGGTTTGTCGGAATTTTTATATGGTAGTTGGGAAAAGAGAATAGTATTATCCTATGAAGATTTAGAACGTATTTTGGGATTTTCATTGCCGACGAGCGCGCATATGTTTCCGCTGTCTTATTGGGCGAATACGGAATATCATTCTTACGCAAAAAGTTGGTTGGCTTTGGGGTATAAAGCCCGAGTGGACGTGGAAAATAAAAGTGTAACGTTTGAGCGGAATTTATATTAAAGGAAAATGGACTTTGAAATTAGTATATTTATTATTAGGCAGTTTATTTTCGTTGTTAGATTATAAAAGTAAAAATAAAATCAATAAGAAAAACAAGGATATTTCATCAAGAGGCGAAAAAGTGGTAGGGGAACCGAAGAATAATAAAATAAGCGAATTAGTTAGAAATAAAGTAATAGTCAATGGCGGCAAAGTAGTAATCCCTCTATTAAGCGGTGCTCCATGTGTGATTTGTGATAATG
>JAFTMQ010000011.1 GCA_017452305.1 Clostridia bacterium
GAGACCTTGGATACCTTCGTATGGTCGAGCGGGGACTTCCTTCGTTATCCCGCCGCGCACAACCCCAAGTACGCATTCACGAGCGAGGGGGCCAACAAACTGGCGCCCGTTGACGTTTACGTAGGCGGTAGCGAACACGCTTGTATGCACCTCTTGTATGCTCGTTTCATCACCAAGGCATTGCGCGATATGGGTTATATTGATTTCGGCGAGCCCTTCAAGCGTTTGGTGCACCAAGGCATTATCCTCGGCCCCGACGGCAACCGTATGTCCAAATCGCACGGCAACGTCGTTTCGCCCGATACGTACATCGAAGAATACGGCTCGGATATGTTCCGCTTGTATTTGATGTTTGGGTTTAGCTACACCGAAGGCGGGCCTTGGAATGACGACGGTATCAAATCGATTGCAAAATTTGCAGACCGCGTAGAACGTATCGTACTCAAAGTAAAAGATATGACGGGCGGACATAAAGAGATGAACGCGCCCGAAAAAGCGCTTAACTACGCAAAGCATTACGCGATTAAGAGCATTACGCGCGACGTGGAAGATTTCTCGTTCAACACCTCGGTGGCACGTCTTATGGAATACGTGAACGCAATGCAAAAATACGATTCCGAAGCGGGCGAAAAGAACGTGGACTTCTTTAAAAACTGTGCGAAAGACCTTGTGCGTATGATTGCACCCTTCGCGCCCCACTTTGCGGAAGAACTTTGGGAAAGCCTTGGAAATAAACGCTCCGTATTCTTGGAAACCTATCCCCTCGTTGACGAGCAAGCGCTTGTAAAAGACGAAGTGGAATACGCCGTACAAGTCAACAGCAAAATCAAGGCGAAAATGATGATTCCCGAAGGCTTGACCGACGCGGAAATTCAATCGCTCGTGAGCCAACACCCCGACGTTGCCGCCCTTATAGAAGGCAAGACGCTGAGAAAGTGCATCATCGTCAAAGGCAGACTTGTCAACCTTATCGTCGGTTAATTCCTCACTTCCTTAATATAATAGCGAAATCCCCTTCGCCGTTTGGCGAAGGGGTTATTTATTGCCTTATTTGATTTTTTTAGACCGCACTTCCTTGGGTAGTTTTGCCTCTTCCATAAGTTGCAAAACCTGCGTTTCCGTGAAGCGCAAATCCGCCTCGCCGTCGCGATAATACGCGCCCGTTTTGGGGTTGTTTCCGATATAGATAGGACGCTCGCACCGCTTGGCTTTTCGCACGCAAATGACGACGATTTTCTTGCCCTCTACGCACTCTATCGTAACGTCCGATTTCTTTAAAATATTTGCGGATACGACGCGCTTATCATTGATAAGCTCCCAAAACTGCGCCACCAATCGGCTTGGATCGGGCAGTTCAACAGGATAGAGCGTTTTTTCCTTTTTGTTTTCCGCCACGCCGAGTAAAATCACCCCGCCCGACGTGTTAGCAAAGGCGGAATACGTTTCCCAAATGCTATGCGGCAAACCGCCAATAGCTTGTTTCGCCTCAATCCGCGTATTCTCTTTATACTTATTTAAGATAGATAGTTGCATACCTGCCCCCTTCATTTTACGAGGTGAAGATAAAAATTCTCCGCGATTTGAGCGGAGAATTTTTCGTTACTATTAGTAGTTATTTGTCCAGCTTGCGTTTTTCCATTTTGCGTACAAGTGAATTTCTTCCTCTGCGCTATCATAAGACCAAACGCCGCTTGTCGCGACAGTCAAGCCATTTGCACTGCCAATTCGCCAAGAGGTGAAGGTGTAGATGTCGTCATCCGTCGAAGTGCGCGTAGGCTTAGGCAAGGTGTACGTATCACCGAACTTAATCGTATAGACCGTTTGCGTTAATTCGTTACCGCCGTTGACGTGCAAATATACGGTAAATACTTTTTCGGTGTGGATTGCTTTGAGTTCAACGTTCGTTTCATCAAGCGTCCAAGTACCCGTGGTTGCAACGGCAACGCCGTCTCTTTCCCATCTATCCAACTTGTAGCCCGTCTTGGAAGACGCCAATTTAGACAAATCGTAATGCGCGTTGTATGTAACCGTGAGTTCCGTTTGCGTAACGGTACCGTTTTCGTCGGACGTCAATTTCACAACGTACGTCTTAGCCGTTTCTTTTACGTTAACCGTGATATCGCCTTGTACGTTGGTTAAGTCGATACCATCCATATTCCAAGAAATGACGTAGCCGATTTTCGCTACGGGCGTAGGCACTTGTTCCGCACTTACGCTCTCGCCTGCTCTTACTTCCACCGTCTTCGTGGGTTGTTGAGGTTGCACAAAGGAAATGGTGTAAACAGCACGGGTATCCGTCCATTTCGCCGTCAAGCTAACGCCGCCGTCCTTCGTCCAAGTGCCGCTTTGGGCAATCTTGTTATTGTCTGCGTCAAACCAACCGTCGAAGCGCATATACGTCTTTTCGTGCGTGGGCGTTGCCAAAGTATATGTCGCATTAAAGGTAACTTCTTGCGAGTTGCTTTCCAACGCGCCGCCGTTTGCATCGTATTGCACGGTGTAGTTTTTCGGCGTAGCCTTTGCATATACCGTCGCCGTCGCTTGCAGACTATCAAACGTAGCAACCGTCGTGCAAGCTTCGTCTACATACCAATGTTCCGTATCTACGTTATAACCAATCTTCGCGGAAGGAACGGGAACGTTTTCCAACGCCTCGCCTGCATAGCCCGCTTTCGTAATCAACGAGCCGTCCGTGTCCGTGAAAGTGATAACCACTTGTTCTTTTTCCGCCCACTTCGCCGTAAGCGTTACGTTTTCGGCAACGTTCCACTTGGAACTGTTGGTGTAGGTTACGCCGTTATATTCCCAACCGATAAAGTTGTGCGTATCCATTTCCAAGGACATATCCAACGCCGTACAGGTTTCGCCGAAAGTCAATTCCACTGTCGTACCGTCGATAGCAAAGCCGTCCGCGTCATACGTTACCGTGTAAACGATTGGCTCGTAAATCGCGGTTACCGTCATATCCGCTTGGATATTCGTGTAATCGGTGATATCCCAACGCGCGGTGTGGCCCGCATGACCGACAAACGCGGGAACGTCCTCTGCCGCGACTGATTCGCCCTTCTTCACGCTAAGCTCTATTACGGACGTACCGTCCACAAACGAAACGACGTACGTGGGGCGGTTATCCTTCCAAGTCGCCACCAAAGTCGCGTTCTCGGCAATCGTCCACTTTTCACCGCTTACCACCGCGTTTCCGTTATGCGTCCAGCCTTGGAAGAGATAATCTTCTTTCTCGGGCGTAGCCAATACACACTCTTGGTCGTAAGTAACCGTTTGCGTCGGCGTTGCAACCTTGCCACCGTCCGCATCGTAAGTGATGGTATAGGTATTCGGCGTTTCAATCGCCTCTACCGTAATGTTTTTGGTGATGTTCGTCAAATCCACCGTTTTCCAAGTTACGGTATAACCCGTTCTTTCCACGGGCGTAGGAATATCCGTAAGCGCTTCGCCCTCTTCCACCGTTTTGACAACGTCGGGTTGATTGTATTGCTTGAACGTAACTGTATAGATCGTCGCCTCGGAACCCGTATCTTGCGAGTTGCCATACCCAGAATCCTTAGAATTTCCGCCGCATGCCGCAAGCGAGCCCGCACCGATAGCAATCGTTAAGCAAAGAATAAGACTTAAAAATTTCTTCATCTTCCCATAATCCTCTATTATGATTTATTGCTTATATCATATCATAACTTTGGCTTTTCGTCAACCCCTATTTTAAAATTTTATTTTAAAAAGATGAATTTTTTGTACATTTTTTCCTTTTAGCCCTATCCCAAGGCAACGTCTAAAATCAGCATCAAGACAAAACCAACCATCAGTCCCCACGCCGCGTGCGTATAATTTGAGGTTTGTTTTTCGCTATCCGTAGCGGAGTTTGCCAACGGTATCAACTCTTCCGCCACAACGTAAAGCATAGCGCCTGCCGAAAAAGCAAGCAGCCATGTCTGCAACGACCGCAAATATACCGCCAAAAAAACGCCCAACACGGCAAAAAGAGCTTCACACGCACCGCTTGCCGCTCCGTAGAAAAACGCCTTTCTTTTGCTTTGAAAAACAGCTCGCATAGGCAGCGCCACCGCCGCGCCTTCGGGCAAGTTTTGTATGCCGATACCAAACGCCAAACCGCACGCGGCAAGAAATGCTTGCTCCGTTCCCACTGCCCACGCCAAGCCGAAAGCAAAACCAACGGCAAGCCCCTCGGGAATATTGTGCAGGGTAATTGCAAAAAACAGCTTAAACGGATTTTTAAGAAGTATATCCTCACTTTTCGCTTGTGGAATAGCCGGCAACAGTTTATCTGCGCACCACAAGAAAAGCGCGCCGATAAAAATACCTATCGAAACGGGAATAAACGCATACCTGCCCCACCCATTTTGCCCTTCTTGCAGGGCAGGGATAATTAACGACCACACCGATGCGGCAATCATTATGCCCGAAGTGAAGCCCAAAAATATGGCATTTTGCTTGCGCGTTATCGTATTTTTTAAACAAAAAACCAACGCCGAGCCAAGCGCCGTTGAGAAAAAAAGAAAAGCAATTCCGCCTACCGTCATCCACAAGTACATCTTCGTCTCCGTATTTCTTTTGAGTTTTGGGGATAACTCCCCTATTATTCAATATATGCATACGGAAATAAAAATGCAACGAGCAACGGACTGTTCATCCGTTGCTCGGTTGCTTACAAATTAAACTTTTTAAATATCCTCTTTTGTCGCGTATAAATAATTTTTATCGCGCTTAATCTTTTTTCTTTTTTTCAATAAGGTTTTTATATCCGCCGTTGCCGTAACGAACGCATTTCGACACGCGCGCAAGGGTAGCGGATGAAATTTCCGTTTCTTCTACGATTTCATTATACGTTTTCCCTTGCAAAAGCATTTTTGCGGCTTTTAAGCGTTGGGACATCGATTCTAACTCTTTATTCGTACATAAATCCTGCAAAAACTCCTCTATCTCCGTTTCCGTTTCCGCTTTAAGAAATTCCGCATAAAGGTCCGCCATCATTTCTTTATAATTTTTACTCTGCATTTTCGATTTTTTCCTCCTTCAATTTTTGCAAAAATAACTGCGTTTTTTCATTTTTCGGCGCGTTAAATATTTCTTCGGGCGTGCCCATTTCTTCAATTTTTCCGTCTGCCATAAATATCACTTTGTTCGAGATGTTTTTCGCAAATTCCATTTCGTGCGTAACGATAATAATCGTTCTCCCCTCGTCAACAAGCCCTTTAATTACTTTTAAAACCTCCCCCGTAAGCTCGGGATCAAGCGCAGAGGTTGGTTCGTCAAAGCACAAAATATCAGGCGACATAGCAAGCGCGCGCGCAATTGCTACTCGTTGCTGCTGACCGCCCGAAAGCTCGCACGGATAATTGTTCATCTTATCCGCAAGCCCAACGCGTTTAAGCAGGTCCTTTGCCGTTTGCTCGTTTTTTGCTCGAAACACCTTTAAAAGCCGCTTTTTTTCCAATCTTTTTACCTTTTGGGCTTTGAGTTCCTTTTCGTCACGCAAATCCATCGCCAGCGTAACGTTGCGTAAAGCGCTGTATTGCGGAAACAAGTTAAAATTTTGAAACACTAACCCAAAAGTAAGACGGCTATCTGCGTTTTCTTTGGCGGAAAAAGGAAAAACCGTCTTTCCATCCACAATAATCTCGCCGCCGTCAGGCACTTCCAAAAAATTTAAACAACGCAAAAGAGTTGTTTTTCCGTTCCCTGACGAACCGATAATTGAAAGCGCCTCCCCTTTATTCATTTCAAAGGAAACCCCTTTTAAAACCTGCGTTTCCCCGTAGTTTTTATGTAAATTTTTAACTTCTAAAAACGCCATCTTTACACCTTATAATACGCTAATTTCTTTTCGGTATAGTTAAAAAGGAGGGTAAGTAAACCCACAAACGCCAAATAAAATACGCTTGCATAAAACAACGGCCAAATAATAGCTTTACTAACCAGCATATCCGCAACCTTGATAATTTCAATTACGCCGATTACACGCGCAAGCGCTGTATCCTTAACCAAAGTAATTACTTCGTTGCTCATAGGCGCTATAATAAGCTTTACAACCTGCATCAAAACAACCTTTCTAAACACTTGCCCCCTCGTCATCCCCAAAACGTGACCTGCCTCATATTGCCCTTTGGGGATAGCTTCTATCCCGCCACGGAAAATTTCAGAAAAATAGGCTGCATAATTGATTGTAAACGCTATCAACGTGGCAAATAACGCGCCTCCAC
>JAFTMQ010000073.1 GCA_017452305.1 Clostridia bacterium
CACCGCCACGGGCAAGCCCATTACCGAGCCGCAAACCGTATCCTTTTCTTGCGAGGATGCTCTTTCCCCACCGCCGCTCGGCTTTTCGTTTGCCGTCACCTTAATCTTTACAATCAAGGCTTGTTCGCCGTAGGTATATCGCACGTATTGCGTGTTCGCTTTCAAGGGCTGCGTGTACTTTTCGTCCAACGTCAACTCGCTTGCGTCAAGCTCGATTTGCGAGCCGTCCGTGTAGATAAGCAAGGCAATCAAGCCCGTGCCGTCAAACCTTTCCCCTTCGCTGTATTCCTTTTTATAGCTTGCAAAGGTGGCGATTTTCAATTCCTTAACGCCGACAAACACGCCGAAATGCCCTTTCACCTCACGCAAAAGCGTTTCTGCTTGTTCCAGCTTTTCCAAGCGTTCCGCCGTCGCGTATTGCGCCTGCGTTGCGTTCTCGCGTGCGTTGTTACAATAGAGACGCGCCAAAGCCAACTGCTCGGAATATTTCAAAATTTCTTCCTTCTTCGCCTCGTCGGACGTATCCCACGTAAGCCAAGCTTGTATTTCCGTCAAGTCGATAGCGTCCACAATGCCCACGAACACACTCGTGTTTTCTTCCATCGCAATGCCCGTCGTATGCTTCACGCCAAAGTACGTTCTATATACGTAATTATCATAGCCCAAGCCGTTTTCGGGATAGCGAATAATAAGCTTGCTCTTTTGTCCGCCAAACTGCGTATAATCGAAGAAGTATCCCTCGAAGTTTGCGTAATAGAAGCCCTTATACGTCGATTTCGTCGTGCTGCTGCTCGCTTGGAATTTAATTTCGTCCGCGATCCAACTGCGGTATTCCGTAGCAAGCCGAGGCGCTTGAATACTCTTAAATTCGTATTCCGTCACGCCGCTTGCAAAGAATGCGGAATCGCCAATCAAGCGCATGCTATACGACAAAATCACCTTGTTGAGCGCCTTGTCGTTCAAGTCGTAGAACGCATAGGCAAGCACGGAAACCGTACCCTCTTTAATGGTGTAGCTCTTCGCCTTTTCCGCGCCCTCTGCCACACGCGCCGCGGGATAGAGAACAAGCTCGTATTCCCCCTCGCGCACGTTGCGGTAAAGCACGTTGTTTTCCGCAAAGAACACGGGATTTTCCGCCGCCACCGTCACGGTTGCAAGGCTCGCCGCCGAGCCGAACGCACCCATGCCCACCACGCGTAAGCTTGCAGGGATTTCCAATGCGGAAATGCTCGTATTCAAGAAGGCAAACGCGCCGATTTCTTCCACGATAGGTATAGTAAGCGAGGTGCAAGCACCCGCTACGTCCGCGCCGTTTTGTCCCTCTACGCCGAACGCAAACGCGCCGATTTTCTTCGCCGATTGCAGGTTGAGCGTCTTTAAAGCCGTGTTATAGAAAGCGGAATCGCCAATCGTTACAACCTTTTCAAGATTGATAGAACGCAGGCTGTACGCATTGTAGAACGCGCCCGCACCGATTTCCGTCACGCTTTCGGGCAGGACAAGGGTTTGTAATCTCGTCGCGCCGTAGAACGCGCCGTCGGCAATCGTTTGGATATTCGCGCCGTTAAAGTCCACCGACTTCACGGACGTATTGTAGAAGGTGTAATCGCCAATCGTCGTTGCATTCGCGCCGAAACTTACGCTTGTAAGTGCTTTCGCACCCGCAAAAGTTTGCGCGCCAAGTCTCGTCACGGACGGTAAGGCTACGCTTGTAAGCGCGGAGCAATCCTTAAACACGCCGTCGCCCATCGCCCAAATGCCGTCCGCAAGGTCTATCGTTTGCAACGCCTTACAGCCCTCGAAGACGTAGCTGCCCATTTCCGTCAAGCCGTCCGCCGTAAATGCGGAAAGGTTGCTGTTTGCAAACGCATAATCGCCGAGCGTTTTCACGCTTTGGGGAAGTACTATACTTTCCAACTTCGAGCCGTAGAACGCGCCCGTCGGGATTTCCGTAATACTCTCGTTGCCCTCTGCAAAAGCCACCGAGGTCAATGCGGAATTATAGAAGGCATACGCGCCGATTTTTTGCAGATTTCTGCCAAGGACAACACTTTCCACGCCGCTGTTTGCAAAGGCGTAAGGCGAAATTTCAAGCACCTCGTCGCCCACCGTAAACGCACCCGTTTTTTGGCTATTCACAAGCAATATCTTACTGCCGTCCGCGGTATAAATAACGCCGTCCCTCTTCACATATTTCTCGCCCGAAATCTCTACCGTCAAGCCCATAAACGGCGCGCCGTTTAATTGCAGGCTTTCCAAGTCGATTCCGTCGCCGATCGTTACCGTCGAAAGGGTGGTGTTGGCAAAAATATTGCCGCCCAAAAGCTCTAAACCGTGGAAGTTGAGATAAATATCTTTTAAGCCCGCGCCGGCAAACGCTCGGTTGCCGATTTCGCGCACTTTTTCGCCGTTGAAGTCTATTGCAAAGCCGTCCGCCCCGCAGTTTTCAAACGCACGCGCGCCGATGGCAAAGGCAATATTTTCCCCCTTGCTATCCAACGTAACCTTGCTAAGGTTGGTGCAATTTGCAAACGCGCCGTCCCCGATCTTCGGGGTGGAAAGGGTAATTTCCGTCAATGCCGTACAGCCCGCAAACATCGACTTGCCGATAGCGGTAAATTTGCCCGTCTTTACGCTCGCGATTTGCTTACAGCCCAGGAAGACGTTTTCGCCGCTCATGTGTAAGCCCGTCAAATCCACCTCGGTAAGCGCCGTATTCGCAAACGCATAGTGGTGCATCGTACCAATACTCGGCATATCAAACACAGCCTTTAAGGACACGCAATCCATAAACGCCCTATGCGCCACGGTGATTGTCTTGACGTTGGAAAGATCTACGTATTGCAGGTTTTTACAGCCGTAGAACGCGTCCTCATAGACCATCGCAAGCGCCGCCCAATCGATGTCGGGGTTGACCACCTTTCCGTCCTTCTCACGGTGCTGTACGTCCGAGAAATACACGCCGCGGAGCGCGGTACAGTTCATAAACGCGTATTCGCGAATGTCGATAACGCTGTCGGGTATGACGATATATTCGATATTGTCATTGTCCTCAAACGCGCCTGCGCCGATATACCAAATATTCATATCCGTCGGCACGACAAGCACCTTTTCGGGTAAGCTGTCGCCGTCGAGGTCGATTTCTTCATTCCAACCTACGCCGTTGTAGTCCGTTAAAACGTAATTGCTTACCGTAAATTCTTCTTGCACGCGCAAGCTTACGGAAGGGCCGCTCGTTTCAATCCACTTATCCCCGTCTTTACGTTCCATCATCGCGGTGATTGTCGCGCTCCCCTTTTTCAAAGTCTTGACGTTGCCGCTTTGATCGACGGTTGCCACCTCTTCGTTGGACGAATACCACACAAGCCGCAAATTGGTCAAGGGGTGATACCAAGGGTCTTTTTCCACCGACAGCGTAAATTCCTCGCCCGCAAATACGCGCACCGTGCCTTGCGCTTTGGTCAAGGACTGCGTGCTCGTTTGCATAGGCCCAAACGAAAGGGACGGAAGCACCTGCAAAGGCGCTACGTTTTCCGTAACCGTCACGGAAATCACGTGTGTTTCCCCTTTCGGGTTACGCACCAAAATATCCGTAGAGCCTGCGCGCAAGCCGACGATAACGCCGTTTTTCACGTCCGCAATCGAGGGGAATGCCGACGTCCAACTAAAATTGGACAAATCCGCGTCGCCTTGATAATCAAGGGCTACCGTATGCGTTTGATAAATATCGAGGGTGATTTTATCTTCCCCTGCCGCCAACTTGAAGCTGTCGGGCAGCATATTGGTGTTTGCACTTTGGATATCGATTTTGTACAGACAGCTATTGAGCGCATAGTCGTCAATCTGCACGTAGAAATCCTTGCCGTATTTTTCGTAAATATCGGTGATTTCAATGGAAAGCTTGCTCGTGCCGTTCCGTACCGCGTTGCGTACGGGCGTGGGGTATTCGGTTGCAAGCTGCAACACCCTCTCGCCCTTGGCGTTGTTGGTAGGATAACAAAGCATCACCGCTTGCGGATAATGATTATCGTAAACGACAAGGTCTAAGTAAATACGCTCTTTTTCCTTGTTGTTTTCTTTATAATTTTGGAAACGAACGTTTGCCGATTCCAAAACGGGCGCTTCGTAATCGACGGTAAAGGAAAAGGCAAAGGTATTTTCCTCGGGCACGTGCTCGCCTTCTTTAGGGGGATTTTGGAAATATTCAAATTCCATACGGTACGTACCGCCCGCCGTCAAGCCCATCGCCTCGGGGGAAAGACGGAGCTCTACGTTCGCAGGTACGGCACTGCCGCCGCCCGAATACGCTTTCGCCACGTTGTATAACGTATCCGCATACACCAACTCGCCCGTTACCGCGTCGTACATTCTATAATTCACCACGCGCGCGTTGCGGAGCAAGCCCGTATATACCGCGCGGATAGAGGTGGACGAAAGATAGTTCTGGTCGCTTCCCTCGCCGTAATATTCGTTATAGCGGGAAACGGCACAATGTTCCTCGCTTACGTACATGGGTTCGTCATTTTCATCTACGAGATATACGTAGCCACCCATCGGCAACACGTAATCATCGTTATAATACGCCGTATAGGGCAAGGTTTCCCATACGCTCGCCTTAATTTTGTCCTCGTCCAAAATGGCGGGGTCGGACGCGTTTTGCGCAATTTCAAACGCCGAATAATCGAGCATAGGCGCCGCCGACCAATCCCCGTAGAAACCGAGGAAGGGCAAACCCAAATCGCATTGACTTGCATTATCGGATTGCAGCTGCAAGAAGCCTTCCACGTACATACCGTTTTCAAAAATGCGGTCTATGTACTCTTTTTCGCTCTTATCCAACACTATTTTTACGGAAATCGTCTTTTCCGAATTTGCGCCGACAACAACCTTCCCGTCCGTCACGCCTTCCGTCCAAGTTACCTGCGCTTTATCCAAAAGGTGCGCTTGCTCGGACACCGTCAAGCCGTCCACGGACGCGCTTTCCGTCATCAATACGTAGTTTGCCGTGAAAGAAAGCTCGCTATCGCCAAAGTTCTTTATTTTGAAGCTCATCTCGTACACGCCCGTCTTGTTTGGATCGTCGCCAAGTTCAATCTTGGGGCGGTAATCGTTTTCCGCTACGTCCGTATAGAGGTAGGCTTGCGTGTTTTCGATGACGTTTTCCAACCGCGCAACGCCCGCGCCTTGCTTACGAGGGGAATAGGGCAACCCGTCTTGGTCGTACACTGTGCCCGCCGTGCTCATGGTAAGCTGCATCGCTAAACGGTTAATTTCGCGTGTGTCGGTGATCCCGAGGTCATTTTTAATATAACTGCGGACGAGCGCCATAAAGCCCGCCATATTCGGCGACGCCATGGACGTACCGCTCTGTTCGCCGTAGCCGCCGGGGACGGTGGACGTAATTTCGCCGCCGTGCGCCGTGATTTCGGGCTTTAACTTCAAATCGTGCGTAGGCCCCCACGACGAGAATTCACTCATGAACGGCCCTGCCGCAAACGCTTCGTCGATTTTCAACGTACCCACGCGGTCGCTGCCCGCCGCCTTGACGAGTTGAATACCTGCATTCATACCGATAGACACTGCGGGGATAAGGTCTTTTTCCTCAATTTCGCCAAGATTCATACGAATCGTGCCCGAAACGTTGTTGTAAATGACGATAGCCGCCGCGCCCATCTTTTGCGCGACCTCAACCTTTTCCTTGAAGGTGTTGTCGCCGCGCGCAACCAACGCAATGCGGGGATTTTCGCTGTCGCCAAATTTATTTTGCACGACGCGGTAATCGGAAACGAGCCCCACGCCGCCCAAGCCGTAGCTATTCACACCGCCGACAACGACGTACTCAAATTCCGTCCTGCCGTAACGGCGGGTAAGTTCCTCAAAGAAATCGTAAGGGTTGCCGTCGATATCGCGTGATTCTTCATAGAATACGAAGGATTGATTTTCCCCTTCGTTCGCCAAGAAATAGCTTGCCTTTTGCCCGTTGATACTCGCAACGGAAAGCGCCGCCGAGAAGGTCGAGGGCGAACCTACCGTACCCGAATCGGGGTTGGAGGTCAAGTTCGTACCATACACGCCGCCGTAGCCCGACGAATAATCGTTGCTCGCCGCGCACACAAGCGTGATACCCGCGTCTTGTATTCTTTCATATACGTTGGCGAGGGTAATCCCTTCCCAAACCTCGTCGTTGGGGGTAGTAAAGCCGCAGGACGTACCCAAAGACATATTGATAACGTCCACACCGAGCTTCACGCAATCGTCAAGCGCCGCGATAATATCCTCGGGCACTGCGCCGCCAAGGTCCTCGTCGTCCAAATCGTCGGTGAATACCTTACAGATAACGAGCTGTGCGTCGGGCACAACCCCTTTAAAGGTTTCGTCAATAGGGTTGCCGTCCTTATCCGTATAACCCGTCGTATCGTAGCCGCCGATAATACCCGCTACGTGCGTGCCGTGGTTGGAAAAAGAGGGATAAACGTCCGCGTCGTCGTCCGCGTAGTCGTACGCAAACGGCACTTTCTCGCTCATATATACGTCGTTGACGTCCAAACCGCCGTTGCGCCTTTCCGCGCTCAACCCACGGTTTGCCACCATATCCTTCACGTAGTCCTTACTCCAAGCGACGTCCACGTTTTCGTGCTCGAAGTCTTGAAACGCCTCGTGCGTGTAGTCAAGCCCCGTATCCAAAATCGCAACGACCGTCCCCTCGCCGTACTTTTCGGCATATGCGGACGAATCGTAAATACCCGTATCATAAACGCTCGTTTGGTTGGTGATTACGCCGTCCTCGTTCGTCGTTTTCGCATTCTTTACCGTATCGGGAACGGAATACTTGCCCGTCGCAAACGCGCTTTGCACACCTTTCATCTCACGGATGACGTCCAAGTATTGCGTATTGACGCGGATCGCCAAGCCGTTTAAAACGGTGTTGTAGCTCTGCACCAATTCATACGCAATCCCGCGCTTGGATAAATTGCTTAAAAAGGCGGTTTGCTCCCCGTCGATATCGACAAGCGCGCGCTCGCCCGAAAAACTCTCGGCGTAAGCGGAAACCGTTTCCCCCTTCGCGCGCTCTATAAGCGGCTGTTTAGAGAGGGTGACAAGCACCGTTCTCGTTTCGTACTTGGGCGCGACGTCCTCCGTCTTCATCACTGAGCTGTTGAAGTTTTGCTTCACCATACTCGACGTGTCAAATTGCCCTGTCACGTTGGTGAAGCTCGTATCCGTCGGCGTTGCCGTGACGGAATTGCTCGGTTGCACGCTGTCCGCGCTAATACGAATAACGCGTTCTAAAACGAGACTTGACGCCATTGCCAAAGCCAACGCACCGCATACTATCCGTTTTACTGATTTCTTCATATATCCTCCCGATTGACAAAAATCAATCTGCTTAGTTTCCATGTTATACCGCCAAGCCGTCCGTAAATTTTTTATGCTCTTTTATATGCCGACTTTTCGGTTGTGCACGTTGGGCGTTCTTATAGAACGCCCCATTATTCCAGTTTACTTCATTATATCTTTTTTGGGGACGATTGTCAAGAATTTTTTGTGTTTTGGGCAACGTAAAAATCCCGTCCTCGCACGCTTTTACGCCCAAGGACGGGATTTATTGTTTTTTGGTGGCTATAAAAAATTATCTTTGCACTCTGCCGCTTGCGTCGCCGCCTGCAAGGTTCATCACTTCCGCTACGGAAACCATGTTATAGTCCCCCTCTACGGAATGCTTCAAGCAGCTTGCCGCAACTGCAAATTCAATCGCTTGTTGGGGTGCAAACCCATTGACGAGCGAGTAAATAAGCCCGCCGCCAAAGCTGTCGCCGCCGCCTACGCGGTCAACGATGTGCATGGAATATTTTTTAGAGAATACCGCCTCGCCGTTCGTGTAAAGCATACCCGACCAATCGTTGTCGCTTGCCGATTTGCTCTCGCGCAGGGTGATTGCTACCCCCTTGAAATTGAAGCGGTCGGTCAACTTTTTCGCAACGGAAATATACCCCTCGTGGTTGAGCTTACCGCCGTAAATATCGGTGTTGTCCGCTTCGATCCCAAATACGTCCTTCGCGTCCTCCTCGTTTGCGATACAGTAGTCGATATAGTGGCAAAGCTCGCCCATCACTTGCCCTGCTTTTTCCTTACTCCAAAGCTTTTTACGGAAGTTCAAGTCGCAGGAAATCGTGATATTCTTCGCCTTCGCCGCCTTGCATGCTTCGAGGCAAATTTCCGCCGTCTCGTCGCTCAAAGCGGGGGTGATACCCGTGAAGTGGAACCATTCCACGCCGTCGAAAATTTTATCCCAATCAAAGTCGGCTTTCTTCGCCATGGCAATGGACGAATACGCTCTGTCATAAATTACTTTCGAGGGGCGTTGCGACGCGCCTTTTTCGCAGTAATAAATGCCTACTCTCTCGCCGCCGCGCACGATTTTGCTCGTGTCAACGCCGAATTTACGCAAGGAATTTACCGCCGCTTGACCAATCTCGTGGGTGGGCAATTTGGACACAAACGCCGCGTCCAAGCCGTAATTCGCAAGGGAAACCGCCACGTTTGCTTCCGCGCCGCCAAAGGTCGCCTGCAATTTATCGCTTTGCACAAAACGCAAATAGCCCTCGGGTGCAAGTCTTAACATCAATTCGCCAAAAGTTACGATTTTTTTCATGATTTATTACCTCTTTTAATTATTTTTTATGCTTTGAAATGCTTGAAAATATCTTTCGCCAAGCAAGTGCAAGGACTGTCTGGAAAAATGAATATCGTCCCCGTTTTGCAATGTTTCATTGTTGGAAAGCAAATCCGCCGTTTCTACAAACGCGCAATGCTTTTCTTCCGCCGTCAAATCACGGATTTTTTGCACGATCGGGCGGCAAATTTCCTCATTTTTACTCTTCCATTCTCGCGCAAAATCGCCCGCGATAAAGGGAATATCCTCGCCGTAGCGCGCGCGAAAATCGTGTAGCTGTGCCGTTAATTGCGCCTTAAATTCATTCGGCTCACTTCCCTCAAACGCGTCGTGTTCCCCTTGATGCCACAAAAAGCCGATGACGCGGTTTTCGGGGTGCAAAGACAGGGCATAGTCCGTCATTTCCAATAATTTATTATACAAAACCTTCCCTATGCCCCAATGATTTTTCTTAAAGCCCGTGCCGCCAATCGCCGCGCGGACAATCAACAGCTTTCTATCCGCTTGCAAAAGTCTCGCTTTTTCATACTCTTCGGCAAAGGTCAACGAAAAATCGCCCGTTACGTTGCCGTTTACCACACGTTCTGCGGCGGGAACAATTTGAAAGGGCTTGTCGGCGTACGTGATAATCATATTATCCTCACCGACTTCCACCGTCTTTTCGGCGTCTAAATACCAAACGTTAGGCGAAATAGGCAACTCACGCGCGACGGGGCCGCACCCCGTCCCTTCCGCATTCGACTGTCCGCCTTGTACAATAATATCGTATCGCATAGCTTTATCCTTTTTGCGTAATATCAATCAATTTTTATCCTTTCGCCGCTCTTTACAAGGCGTTCTTTTTTGTTGACAAACAAATAAACGTCCATACCGCTCGGGTTATGCACAAACGATCCGTCCGCCGACCAGCGCAGGCTGTCAAACGCTTTTGTATAGGCGTAGATTTCCCCGTTCGTCGCATACCAAATATCCTCGCGCCCCCCGATAGCTTCCGCAAATTTTTCGATAACTTCCCAATTCTTATCGTTATCGAACTCGTAGGAATGTCCCCACAAATAGAAGAGCTTAGGCGTGAATTTTTGCAAACGGATCGGGTCGGGTTTTATATCCAAAAACGTTTTTACCAGCTCCATGAGTTGCGGATTGTTATGGTGACAAGTCGCTTCTAAACGCAACCAATCGGTAGGAAGTTCGAATTGCTTGGTCGAAATTACCGTCCGCGCATATTCAATGCCGCAAGCTTTGAGAATATCCACCACCTCGTCGTTATAAGAGCCGTTCGCATACGCCATGCCCTTCACCACACAGCCGAACAGCTTTTCCAAAGCAATTCTATCCTGCAAAACGTCGTTTGCCGCAACGGCACTGTCCACGTTCGCCAAAGACAAATGGTGTTGGCCATGTACGGCAATTTCCATGCCGCTGCTTGTATATACCTCAAAAGCTTCCGCCTTCGACAAATGCCAATCACTCACTTCGGGCATAAATCCGCTGTTGAGATTAAACGTACCCTTCAAACCGTGCTTTTGCATAATTTGAATGAGCCGCTTATCGAAATGCGGACCGTCGTCGTAGCTTAACGTAACTGCTTTCTCTTTAAAATTCGGAAAGCGCATTTGCGACCTAATCATTATTTATTCTCCATCTTCGCCAATGCGTCTTTGACGTAGAACGAGCCGCCTACCGCCGCAATCTTTTCCCAAGCCAAATACTCGTCCAAGTTGCTCGCGTCCACGCCGCCCGTAGGAATAAATTTAATTTGGGGGAAAGGTCCTGCCAAGGCTTTCATTGCCTTCAAGCCGCCGTAAACGTTGGCGGGAAAGAATTTCACCGTCGTAATGCCAAGCTCCAACGCCGCCATAATTTCGGTGGGCGTTACGCATCCAGGATAATAAGGCACGCCGCGAAGCTTACAAATTTTCGCCACCGCAGGTGAAAGCCCGGGGCTTACGATAAACTTTGCGCCCGCCGCCAAAGCCGCCTCGCATTGCTCCGCATTGATAACCGTACCCGCGCCGACGTTCATATCGGGATAATTTTTGCAAGCATACGCAATCGCTTCCGCCGCGCACGCAGTACGGAAAGTGATTTCCGCCGTATTGATGCCGTCGTTTTTAAGCGCCGTCAAAATTTTGTCCGTTTCCGAAAGTTCCTTAATGACCACTACGGGAATACGTTTTTCCATAATTTATTTCCTCCAAATTTCACATATTCAAATACGTAATCGAGTTGCGATAGCAAATATCCTTCACCACTTCGCCGACGAGGTTGATATCCTGCGTCATTTCCCCTCTTTCCATCATGCCGCCGAAGAAGTTACACAAAATACGGCGGAAATAGTGATGACGCGGATAGGACAAAAGCGAACGGCTGTCCGTCAACATACCCACGAACGCGCCGATGTGCCCCGTCGCCGTCAAATCGTCGAGGTGTTTCTCCATACCCACCTTATTATCCAAGAACCACCAAGCGGGGCCGTATTGCATTTTGCCGCGCGCCTCGTCGCTTTGGAAACTGCCGATAAGCGTCATGATTTCCGCATTCATCTTGGGATTGAGGTTGAACACAATCGTTTTGGGTAAGGAATTTTCGTTGTTCAAACGGTCGAAAAGGCGGGACATATACTTAATGGAATTATCTTCCGCAATACTGTCATATCCCGTATCCAAGCCGAGCTTTTCGAGCATAACAGAGTTGTTGTTACGCATTGCGCCTACGTGCAATTCCGTCGCGATATTGTATTTTGCGTACAGCTTGAAAAGGAAGTAGGTCAAATAACCCTTGAAAATTTCGCTTTCTGCTTGCGTAACCGCCTCGCCCTTTCTGCGCTTTGCAAACACGGCTTCCGCGTCCGCTTTTTCTGCGATGGGATACACTGATTGCAACGCGACGTCCGCCGCCGTCGTACCCACCTCAATAAACGCCTTCAAACGCTCCTCAATTTTCTCTTCCAACTCATTCAACGCGGACACGGTACCCAGCTTTTCGATAAAATCGTTGTATTGCGCCGCTTCGATATTCATAATTTTATCCGCGCGGAATGCAGGGATAACCTTGAATTTATACCCCTTTTTCGCAATCGCGGGGAAGGTGGATAAATCGTCGAAAATCTCGTTGGTCGTAAACAAATGGGTTACGTTGGACTTTTCAATAAGGCTTTGCGGGGTGACGTTGTTCACCTTGATAAACTCGTTGCACCAATCCCAAATAAGCTCCGCATTTTCCTCGTTGATTTCCAATTCGCAGTTGAAAAATTCCTTCAACTCAACCTGCGACCAGTGATAGAGCGGATTGCCAAACGCCGTCGAAAGGGTTTTGCAATACACGAGGAATTTTTCCTTGTGCGATTTGTCGCCCGTGATATATTCTTCGTTTACGCCGTAGTTGCGCATCAAACGCCACTTATAGTGGTCGCCTGCGAGCCAAATTTCATATACGTCGTTAAAGGTCTTGTTTTCCAAAATTTGTTTTTCGGGCAAATGGCAATGATAGTCGAAAATCGGCATATCCTTTGCGTAGTTAAAATACAGCTTTTCCGCCGTCTTATTCGTCAATAAAAAATTCTCTTTGATATAGCTCATAACGTTACTCCCGTTTTATAAAATGCAATTTCACGAATGTCCTCGCTCTTACAAGCGTATTCGCCGTTGACCGTCTTCAAAATAAGGTCAAACAAGCCGTCCTCATCCATCGAATAGGCATTGAAATCCACCCAATTATTTTTGAAAGCGGAAATTCTATCATTGGACGCAATTTTCAACGTCGGCACAAAGGTGGAAAACGGAGTGCCGCGCCCCGTGGTAAAAAGAACGACCTGTGCGCCGCTCGCCGCGAGTGCCGTAGCCGCAATTAAATCGTTGCCGGGCGCATTCAACGCGGACACGCCCCCCTCGTTTACCATTTCGCCGTAGTCTAACACGGACACAATTTGGCTTGTCCCCGCCTTTTCCACACAGCCCAAAGACTTCTCTTCCAAAGTGGTAATGCCCCCCTTTTTATTGCCGGGCGAGGGGTTTTCATATACGGGGAAGCCTTGGCGGGTATAGTACGCCTTGAAATCCTCGATCATCTTCTTGTATTTCTCAAAAACCTGCTCGTTTTTGCACTTGTTCATAAGCAGCTGTTCCGCGCCGAACATTTCGGGCACTTCCGTCAAAATAGCACTGCCGCCAAGCCCCACTACGCGGTCGGAAATTTTCCCAACCAACGGATTTGCCGTCAGCCCCGAAGAGCCGTCGCTGCCGCCGCATTTTAAGCCGATACAAAGCTCGGAAAAATCAACGTCCTCGCGTTGATATGCGCTCGCTTTTTCCGCAAAAGTGCGCAAAATTTCCATGCCGTATGCATGCTCGTCTTCTACGTCTTGACAATTAAAGTAGGCGATATTTTCACGGCCATACGGCGCGAGATATTCCTTAATGCCGTCCATGCCGTTATTTTCGCAACCCAAGCCAACGAACAAAACAAAGCTTGCATTCGGATTTAATGCAATCGCGCAAAGCAACTTTTTGATATTTTCGTTGTCCTCGCCAAGCTGGCTGCAACCAAATTGATGGGTGAGCGCGAATATGCCGTCGATACTGCCCATAACGTATTTTTGCGCTTCCTTTGCAAGCCGCATACACACGTTGTTGACGCACCCGACGGTGGGAATAATATAAATTTCATTACGGATACACGCCCTGCCGTGCGCCCGCTTAAAGCCGCGGAAGGTCGCCTTGCCTTGCGTGGGCGTTTTTGCGTTGAACTCGTACCTGTATGCCACCTTTTCGTCCAAATGGGATTTTACGTTGTGCGTATGTACCCATTCGCCTGCGGATATTTTTTCCGTCGCTCTGCCGATAATTTCGCCGTATTTAACGACAAATTCGCCCACGGCAATATCTCTAAGCGCATACTTATGTCCCGCGGGGATTTTCTCCGTGCCGTCCAAGCAAACGCCGACGTTATCCCGTTCGTTTATGATTACCTTTTTCATATCAAGCAAACGCCCTCTTTAATTTTTTCTACGTTTTCAAGAACGGATTTCGCAAAGCCTTCGTACTTTGTCAAATCCTCGCCCCAAATTTTCTCGTCCGCCATAAACGCTTCTATCGACTTCTTCGCCGCGAAGTATTCCAAGTACGGCATATCATCTTTGAGCTCAATCGTGCGGTTGGGCACGTTCACAAAATACCCCTCGCCCTGCTTTTCGATAGAGGAATACAGCGCCATCAAATACGAGAAACCCACCGTGAGCTTGGGCGCAAGCTTTCCGTGTTTTGCATAATAATCCTTGAACGAGGGCAACACACGCGCGCGCCATTTGGAAATAGAGTTAAGCGAAATGCTTACCAATTGATGGTTTAAATACGGATTTTCAAAGCGTTCCTTTACGCTGTCCGCAAACGCCGTCGTCGCCGCGATATCGTCGGAAACGAAAGGAATTACCTCGTCCTTTAAGGTGTCTTGCACAAACGCCGACAACTTTTCGTCCGTCATACAATCATACACCGTCACCGCGCCAAGCATCAACGCCGCAGGCACGAGGTTGGTATGGCTGCCGTTTAATACGCGCACCTTTCTCTTTTTGTAGTAGCCGATATTGTCCGTCAATACGACTTCGATATTGTGCACGCCCTCTTTAATATAGGTTGCGATGTTCCCTTTCTTTTCCACCGCCCAAAGTCCGAACGGCTCGCCGACGGACATTAAATCGTCCGTTTCGCCGATAAGCTCGGTCAAATGCGCTTTGGTTTCCTCGTCGCGGGGATAGCCCGAAACGATACGGTCAACAAGGGTATTGCAATAGAAATTTTGCTCGTCGTTCCACTTACGGAAAGCATCGGGCAACGCCCACAGCGCGATGTATTTATCCACGCATTTTTTCAACTCGTCCGCGTTGTTGTCAATAAGCTCTACGGGCAAAAGATATACGCCGTCAAGCCCTGCATTGAAACGCTCGAAAAGGAATTTCGTCAATTTCGCAGGATAAGTGATACCGTCGAAGCCGTCTATCTTGTCCTCGCCGTTAAAGCAAATACCCGCTTCCGTCGTGTTGGAAACGATAATTTTCAATTCGGGATCTTTCGCAAGCGCATAATAGGGCGCGTCGTCCTTGAAGGGATCGATAACGGAACGCACGGGATCAATCGCCACCACGTTTTCCACAGCCTTTCCATTTTCCACGCCGCGCAAAACGATATGGTATTTATTGTTTTGCTTTTCAAACCGCTCCAACGTACCAAAGGTGATAGGCTTGACGATAGTCACCTCGTACATGCCCCCTTCGTTTTTGTTTAAGTGGTCAAAATATGCGTCCACAAACGTACGCAAAAAGTTGCCTTCGCCATATTGCAAAATTTTAATCATCGCAATTTACTCCTATGATTATGATTTAATGATATTATACCACTTTTTTGCTTGACTTTCAATATAAAAAATGATAATATTTAATTAAATTACATATATATTATAAGGAATTGTAAAAAATGGCTTTCATTGAAATTGACAAATCGGTACACGGCGAGGATTGGTCGATGCACGACTTTCACTCCCACGCGCACTATGAAATTTACTTTCTTGTCAAGGGAAACCGCTCCTTTTTCCTTTCCAACGCGCTGTATAAAATGGACGGCCCTGCCGTCGTCGTCATTCCGCCCCACGTCGTACACAAAACGGAAGGCGGCTCGTTCGAGCGTTACAACGTCAACTTTTCCGTTTCCTATCTCGACGATTTTCAAAAGGAAATCCTCGACAACCGCGCCTTGCAAATATTGAAATTGACGGAAAAAGAAGCGAGCGCACTCCTTTCCCTCGTACAAGAGGGCTACGCTCTCGACAAAACGAAAAAGCGGGACGAATACGCACTACACACCCTCTTTTCCTATGGGGTGTATCTATTGCATAAATCCGCGGTCAACCGCCAAACGCCGCAAGCCGTTTCCGAAACGGCCATTCCGCCCCTTATCTTAAAGGTGTTTGAATATCTCAACGCGAACTATCACGAAAACATAACGCTCGACAATTTGGCGGAACGTTTTTTCGTCGCAAAACCCACCCTTTTATACAACTTTAAACGGTACGTTAACCGCTCCCCTATCGACTTTTTATTGACGGTACGACTTGCCAAAGCCAAGCAACTGCTTGTATCCACAAAACAAAGCGTCAACGAAATTGCAGCCGCCTGCGGATTTTCCTCTGCCAACTATTTCGGCTTGATTTTTAAGAAAAAAGAGGGCATTTCCCCTTTGACCTACCGCAAAAACCAACTTGCTAAATTCTAATTCAACGCGTACCTGCCCCCTACAAATATGAAAACGACCCGTAAAAACGGGTCGTTTCTTTTAGCACTGCTTTAAGTTTTTAACGTTGTCGAACACGAAGTCCTCGCGCACGTCGGGACGGTAAACATTGATGGTTACGTTGTCGAGCGTCAAGCCGTCAATATGTCTAAAATATATCCCTTTTGCAGGCAACGTTCTACCGTAGGTGTTTACCTCGGGATAAGGACGGGGAATTTCGGGCACGTTGGGGTTAAAGATCTGCACCGCGCCGTCCAATTCCAAATGTACGTTGCGAAGGACGATATTTTCCAAGGGCTGTTCCTTCAAACCGCAAATATTGCTTGTAATTTGCCAAGGATCTTCCCTTGTCAACGTGGAATCCGTATTTTCAAATTTCATCTTCCACGGCTCTTGATAGGTATCCTTTTCGACAAAGCTCACGTAATTCCAAGCAACAACTTCATACGGCTCGTAAGGGCCAACCGACGTAATATTTTCAAGCGTTACGTTGCGAATACAGCCAATCTCACGCCCCGCAGGTCCGCGCATACGCATACCCACGTGCACGAACAAGGGCGCGCCGACGTTCCGCATAGTGACGTTGCGAATGGTAATTACGTCCACAATCGCACCGTCCACGCTTTCGATGGCGATACCTGTAATTCTCGTTTCGTAAATCTCGATATTCTCGATTAAAATATCCTCAAACCCGCCGTTCGTTTCCGTACCGAATTTAATGGCGGAGCAACGGCTCTTCACCCTACAATCCCAAACGTGAATATCCTTGCAAATGCCAAGTCGGTTTAAGGTGTAAGAGGTTTTAAAGACGATACCGTCGTCCCCCGTTTCAATATCACAGTTGCTAATACGCACGTTTTTGCTGTTGTCGGGACTAATCCCGTCGATATAAACGCGCAGCTTCAAATCGTGCACGTCCACGTTTTCGCAGCCCGCAAAATACACGGCAAGGTCGGTTACGTTATAAATACCTAAACCGCGGATTTCCACATTTTTACATTCCTTTAAGGCGATACATTTCGGACCTCTGTGCAGAATGTCGCGCACGTTATCTTCGTCCCAAACGGAACGCATATCAATCTCGCCCGCGCCGATAAAACCGATATTTTCGCAATCCCTTGCCACGAACAGCGAGCAATCGAAATAGCTGTGCGACGCATCTTGATAAAGCGGATAATCCAACTTCTCTTGCGGCGCATAATCATAAAAGCTTAACGCGCCCAAAATTTTGGCGTCTTTTGCCACCTCAATATACACGTTGCTTTTGAGGAAAATGGTACTCAACACGTACATGCCCCCCTCAAAACGCACAATGCCGCCGCCTTGCGCGTGGCAATCATCCACCGCTTTTTGCACGGCTTTTTGGCAGAGCGTAACGCCGTCCGCCACCGCTCCGTATTCCCGAACGTCAAAAATTCTTGCTTGCATATTCCACTCCTTTCAAGAGTTTTTACTCTATCTTTATTATACAATATATAGGCAAAATTTGCAAGCCCTTTACGAGATTTCTTCCCCGCATTTTTTTAATTATTTACGTCCGCCAATCACCCTTCAACACTCCGCATTCCGCATTAAAAAATCCCCCTGCAAGGTCAAGCCTTACAGGGGGGTGTCATTTATTTGACTTTAATTTCTCAAAAATCGATTAGTCTTCCTTTCTCTTTTTGATAATCAAAGCGGACGCTGCAAGCGCGATACCCGTGATAGCCAACGTGCTGCCGATTGCGCTGCCGCAACCACTCTTCTCGGGCTTCGCTTCGCCGCTCGTCGTATCGGAAGAATCGCCGCTCGTCGTGTCGGAAGAATCGCCGCTCGTCGTATCGGAAGATTCAACTTCTTTTTCCGTAGCAACAACCGTGAAGGTGTAATCCTTCAATTCAAACGCTTCGGGAATTTCAACGTCCCAAGCGTAGGTATGCGTTTCGGTTTCTGCGGGAAGTTCGCTTTCAAGAATCCAAGCAAGTTCCGCTACGGTTGCGTCAAGCTTACCATCGGGTTCAATACCGAACTTGATTTCCGTCGTCGTTTCGCCGTTAACAATTGTCAAGGTATATACTTCAACCGTCCAAGTCGCATAGATAGCCGTGCTTTCCGTAATCGTGAAGTCTTCGGTGATTGCGTTGCCTTCTACGTCCGTCCAGCCTGCAAACGTTTTGCCTTCTGCGGTGGGAACGACCAATTCGCTTACCTTGAAGGTGTCGCCGTATTTATGTTCCGTCGTTACTACACAAGTAGGATAAATACGAGGGTTACCCGTGATAACGTTTACCGTGTAAACTTTTTCCGTTGCAACTACCGTGAAGGTGTAATCCTTCAATTCAAACGTTTCAGGTACTTCAACGTCCCAAGCATAGGTGTTGTAGTTGTCTTCAGCGGGAAGTTCGTCTTCGAGAATCCAAGCAAGCTCTGCTACGGTTGCGTCAAGCTTACCATCGTTTTCCACACCGAACTTGATTTCCGTCGTCGTTTCGCCGTTAACAATCGTCAACGTATATACTTCAACCGTCCAAGTCGCATAGATAGCCGTGCTTTCCGTAATCGTGAAGTCTTCGGTGATTGCGTTGCCTTCTACGTCCTCCCAGCCTGCAAACGTCTTACCAACTGCCGTGGGAGCTACCAATTCGCTTACCTTGAAGGTATCGCCGTACTTGTGTTCCGTCGTTACTACACAAGTAGGATCAAGACGAGGGTTGCCCGTAATAACGCTTACCGTGCAAGGTTTCTTCCAAACAGTTGCCGTAATGTCCCCAACGGTGATATAATCACTTGCTAAATAGTGAACAAAACCGCTCTTAATCGTTAATTCAACCGTATTAACGCCCAAGGATTCGATATAAGCTTTATGAATGAAAACGGAAAGAACGCCTTCTTTAACGGTTACAAGCGTAGGATGTTGGAAGATGTCCGCATGTCCGTCTGTCGTCGAGTTCCAAGGATGCGTACCGTATTCATACGCGCTGTCGTCCGTGTTCGCATTGATATCAAACAAAGATACGCCGTTGATAAGAATATTTTGTCTAACAGCTTGACGTTCGGGACTGCTATAGTTGACGTCATAGATATCCCCGTTTGCAACAGCGGGCCACTTATCGAAAGCGATATTAACTTGATACAATTCGCCTGCGTCACCCGCAACGGTTGCTTCGGAAATGGTAATGTCGTCACCAGTGAGCGCATATTTTTCAGATACAAAAATACCATTACCCGCAGCAAGCAACACCGTATCTTCCTTTACTTCGTAAACGGTGTTACCGAAATCGGTAGCCGAAGGGAATTGACAACCCGCAAGGATTTTAATTTCCGTAATTGCCGCCGCGCCGTCTGCGGTGTTGATCGATCTCGGCCAACGCATACCGAAGGTATTTTGGTTATTCCATACGTTGAAGAATTGTTCACTGGGGTTTTCGGGCGAACCGATAGGATTTGACGTCGATTGATTTGCGCGCCAAAGCGAACCAAGCTTCTTACCGTTCAACAAAATATGGTCGTAGAAGTTCAAATACTGCAAGTGCGTCTTATCCGACAAGGCACTCGTATTCAAGCCTGCATAGTCGTTTTCGCTCAAATGAAAACGAAGGAAGCTATCCCAATTACCGTCTGTTCTAGAATTGCTGCCGTCAATCTTCTTTACTTCCGTTTCGATAACGTTGTAGTTCGACGCAGGAATATCGCCAACGTACTTTCTCGGGAACGCAAGCGAGGTGGTTACAAAGTTTACGTCTTCGCTAACGCCATATACTTGACCGTCTGCCGAATAGGACAAATCGCTCGAAATGGTAATCGACGTAACGTCACCAACGCCAAGATAGGACAAGGGAATATAAATGTCAATCGTGCTACCATAAGACGTGCCATGGTTGGTAAAGTTAACAAAAATAGGCGCGAAGTTCGCCGTCTTGTTGTTTACGTCTTCCACAATATTGGGTTGCATATATCTTGTGCTGCCCGAAGGTGCGCCTTCATTGTTGGGCATACCCGTCCAAGTGATGGGCGAGGTTTCGCCGCTTGCAAGAAGCGCTTTGTATTCTGCGTTGTGGTCGTAAATAGACTTACCGTTTACCAAAACCGCTTTTAATGCAGCTTAGCCAAGCGTGTCATTGCAAACGTTTTTAGGGAACATCGACTCGGTGTAGGAAGGGCTCTTAATACGATAGAGTGCCGCTTCGGTATAGTCGCCTACGTTGCACCAACTATCAACGATGAAATGGTCCTTCAAATCAACCGTGAGGTTTTCCGCCGCCGAAGCCGTAATCGGTTCTTGGTTGTATGCAACCACGCCAAGCGCTGCGCCTGCGGATACCGCAAGAGTAGCGGACAAAGCAACGATTGCAAGTTTCTTTGTGAGTTTCTTCATATTTGCCTCCTTTTTTCTTCGTTTTCCGTCCGAGTGCAATATGACGGAAAGCGTTATTTTTTTAATTCAATACGGTTTCCCGCCCGCCAAGCAAACGAGGAAAAGCATATATATCTACATCTTGTATTATAGCACAAACTTTCCCCACTTGCAATAGGTATTTGTAAAATTCTTTAACAAGCTTTTCACAAAAACCGACTTTTTATCATTTATTCGTCGCTTTTTCTTGACTTGCCCGATTTTGCGCTGTTCGCGCCCCTACGAAAGCCAAGCTTAATTCCAAGCCCGCAAGCTTTCGTTGGTCAAAATACCTTCGTCCTTAATGTCCTTGAACTGCGCGCGCATAACGCTTACGTAGTCCACGGAAATTACGTATTCGTAAGTCATGGATACGTAATTTTTCATCGTCCAGCTTACAACGGGTGCAGTGTAGCTCGTATTCCCTACGTAGCAGCTCGTATAAGGCGAAACCGCGTCGGGCTTATTAAACTTAAATTCCGGTCTCAACAAAGCGCACGTATCCGCATTGCTGTTTCCGCCGTATTCCTTAGACGTCGTCGCGTTGCTTCTGCCCGATGCAAACGAGGTGGTGTTGGGGATATACATACCCACGCCAAAGCCGCCGCCGATAATCTCGCCCTCCGCGTTCTTAATCAAATCGTCGTCGTTTACCCACGCAAACCAACCTTCCGGCGGGTTGGGGTTAGAATGCGAACCTGCCGCCCAAGAACCAAGCGTAGGTTGATATTCTAACTCGTCGTTTGTCCAAGGGTAATTGCCCGTGTAGCAAACGTAGTTATGCAAGGGGTGAGAAACGTAGGTTGCGGGCAACTCGTTGCTATGAATGGGTACTTTTTCCATATCTTCAAAGCCGTTCCAATCGATGAAGCGGTTTTTCACGAAGAGCATACCGCCCTTGATGGTGTACCAATTTTCCATATACGACTTCGTCGTAACACCGCCGGGCGTCGTGCCGCGGAAGTTTCTGCGTTTCATCACGTCGATAAAGTCGCCCTTTGCCCAGTCCAAAGCGCGCGTTTTTACGTAAATTTCGTTGCCGCTAACCTCATAGTCGATAATTTGCGAAGAGTTTTCCGCACAGTCGCCCCCTTGTACGGGGTTGTACGGCCAATAATACCCTTTGGAATGCGCCGTAATACACAAGCCTCTTTCATATCCGTTTGCGCCGTAATCCGTCGGATATGCTTGATAGAAGGCAGGCGAAATGCCGTCCCAAAGCCCTTGCTCTTCCATCTTTGCCGGCGTATCCGCGCTCGTACCGCCGACGTTTGCGTAATAGCTTTGTTGGATTTGTCTGCCTTGGTCGTAAATATTGATAAGGTTTACGTGCGAGGACAAATGCTCTTTTGCGTTCTCTTTTGCATTTACGCCGATATATACGTTGTCGTTTTGGTCGATAACCTCGTCAACCGAAACGCCGCCGTAAGACGTACGCTCTAAATAGGTCAACGTACCGCCGACCTGCAAGTCCGCGCCCACCTTTAATTCGTCCTTTTCAATGTAAATTTCACGTTCAAAGGACGGGAATTCACGGTCGGAAACGCTAAAACTTACCAAGGTAAACGCACCCGCTTGCGCGCTCACGTTTTTAAAGGTGATTTTCTTTAAAATCTTGTTGAAGCGTTCGCTCTTAATACTGCCGTCGTTTAAGAAGGTTGCCTTTTGCCCTACGCCGTTGGGACGGAAGCTATCCAAGAACTGCTTAAATTCCACCTCGTCCACGCCGTTGGATTGTTCAATAAAGAAATCTTCCGTGATTTCCTTACCCGACTCACTCTCGTTTACATAGGTAAACGTACCGAACAAATTCACGTCCGTTTTTACCACCAAACGCAAATATTCTCTGTCTTTGAGCTTTTCGTTCAATTCAAACGTATGCGCCTCGTCGGCGGCGAGCTCCTTTTTTGCTTGCGAAGAAAGCACCTTCTCGAATTTGACCGTACCGTCGTTGCTGCCGCTATCGCCGCACGCAGGAAGCGCGCCGAACACCGCAACCGTCAACATAACGGCAAGTGCGCAAGCTAATTTTCTTTTCATGTCCATTTCCTCCGATTTTCTCTTTGTGCTATGCCTTTCGTTTTATCGCCACCTATGCGTGCAGGCATAGGTGGGATAAACCTTCCGTCCATTAAATAATGTTAATCAAACGAATATATACGGTGTCTTTTTCCTCCAAGCCCTTCAAGTGGTTTACGAAAATCGTCGTAACGGCTTTGGTGTCAATTTCTTCCGCGGTCAAGCCCTTGAAGTTCGCCAAATCAATTTCAGCGTAAGCCCATTCGCCTGCTTTCATGCCCGTTTGCAGGTTGACGTGATATGAGCCGCCGGTACCGCCGGGTTGCGTAATCTTTTCGTCCCAAGGCTTCATCGTGCCGTTTTCTTCGTAGTCCACCATTTCCGTCCAACCGATAGAAACTGCCAAAGCGCTTACCGTGCCGGGGTTGTAATATACGATAGCCAACTTGGACTTGCCGGTAAGAGGAACGTTACCCGTTTCCGATTTACCCCAAGACTTCGTCGCGCCGTAATAATACTTGAAGGGATCCGTGCCGCCGCAGGGCGCAAGCGCAAGCGCAGACATCGCGCTGTTGTAGCTTGCAAAGCCGGGCCAATCCTTATTCGCGCCTACTACCTTGTCGTACATAGCGCTCGTGCCGAAATCCCAAGCGATAGCGTTGTTCGCCTTAAAGCGAATGCTGCCGATATAAATTTCGCCCGTGCCCTCGAAGGTCATTCTAAAATTGCTTACGTTGCCGCCCTTCGTGATAGGCAAGCTAATCGTTTCCAGCTTATCCGTAAGAACTACGTCAAAGCTGTAAACTTGTTCTTGTCCGTCAACGGTAAGGATAACGTTAACCTTCGTTACGCCCTCTTTCTTTTGCTTGTAAGCCAACGTCAAAACTTCATAGCCTGCGCAGGTGAAGTTGGTATATGCGCTGTAATCCATACTTACAACCGCTTGCGTATCGCTTAATACCTTGAACTTCGTTGCGTAATCGGACGCGTTGTAGCTAACCTCTAATGTGTCCGTGCTTTCAAGCCCGAACATATTTCTGTCGTCAAAGTTGAAGCCCGCGATTTCCGTCGTCTTGTAGGGCTTGAACTCAATGCTTTCAAACAAGATAGCGTTATCTACGCCTTCCGACGTATATTCAAACGTCAAGGAATTCAAAAATTCCTTCCATTGATTTGCGCGCGCCATGTTAAATTCGCATTCCACAACGCCGTCCGTTTTTGCGGGAATCGTGAACGTTTCCGTACCCTTACGGCCGATTTCGTTTTTATCGTATTCCGCAGTGTATCTGTGTTCCCACGTCACTTTCACGTTCGTTGCATAACCGTAGTTTCTAAGTCTAATAACGAGCGTCGTATTATCGTGCAAGTTAATTGCTTTATCTCCCGCGTTAAATACGACCTTTGCTTCTTTCGCACGGATAGGTGCGTGCATCAACAAGCCTTCCTTCTTGTCGTAAAGGGTGATGTTTTTCGCGTCTTCCACGATAACGGGTTCTACGGACGCGTTATCCTTCGGGAAGATAAAGCCGGTGATCGAAGTTTGCTTATCCGCAACCGCTTTTACTTCCGTTGCGTCGTCGTCCACCAAAAGCGCCTTCATTTCCGCCGTGTCGTCTAAGGGCTTGTAGTTCGGATCTTTTACACCCTCAATGCTCTTAATCCAAAGTCTGTTGGACAAATCGTTTTCGTCCGTGCAAACGTAAGGCGAGTCGATACGAAGTTTCAAAAGCGTCTTGGATTCGCCCCAAGAAGAAATCCCCTTACTGTCGGCCTTTTTCAACATTTCGCTTGCAAGATCAATTTCAATTTCTTGCCAAGGCGCGTCCTCCGCTACGTTGATTTGGTCGGAAGTATATTGATAGGAATATGCACAGGATTCCGTGAAGTAGGATTCGCCTGCGAATTCCTTCGTATCGTTGTCAATCCAAGCTGTGAAGTAAAGCTTCAACGTCTTTGCGTTGCCCAAGTTCTTCATCGTGAATTTCACTTTCTTGGAATGGCTGATATCTACGGTAACGTATTCCAACAAAATGTGGGGATCCGCCGCCGTCGAATAACCGAAGTTGATGTCCGCGTATTGCTCGTCCCCTTCGCCCGCCAACGCGATCGTACCCGCCTTAGAGCCCGGGCCGCTCGGTGCCGCTTGAGGCGTAAATCTCGTCGCGATCATCTCTGCGCTAAAATAGAACTCGTCGCTGCGTTGAATATAGATATTCTTATGCTCGGTGATCGGTTGACTAAAATCAAACGGCGTCGTGTATTCGGGATCGGCAAAGAAACCGTCGCTTCTATAACCGTGTTTTAAGCTTTCGTTAGGGACGATCATACTCCCTTCTCTAAACTGTTCCTTGAACATATACGTATCCGTTTCCTCGCCGAGGTAATAGAATACGTCAAACTTCTTCACCCATTTTGCATAAAGCGTCATATCCTCTTCTACCGTATCCGTGTAGAAGCTCCAAGGCTGCGTGTATTCTCTGTCGCGATACCAACCCTCAACCTCTTCGTTGTTGGGATTTTCGCCGCTTACCGCAACGGTAGGCTTCGTAACGACGTCGCCCTTCACAACCTCTTTGGGTAATACGGGGTTGGTTTTAAGCTCGGTGCAGAGCTCAAACGTAACCGTACGCATACCGTCGTCCTTTTCGCCGCCGCAACCCGTCAAAACGCCAAACGACGTGATTACGCAAAGCAAGCAGGACAAAATTGCTTTTAACCATTTTTTCATAAATCGTTTTCTCCTTTATCGTTAAGAACCAGACCGCATATCGTCTATTGCAATCATTCTTCTCTCTTTTCTCGATTTCTCCGCCGCGAACACGCAAAGGTGTCCGTTGATGGAATCGTCAAGCTTTGTAATGGAAACAGAGCTCTTATCCCCATGCAGGTACGCGATGAGATCGTGCATAATGGCAAAATCACCGCCGTTATGTCCGCCGTATTTCGCGTTGCTTATTACCTCGTCCTTGATGTCGATAACCTCGCTCGTACCGCTAAACGTGCCGTCCGCATATTTGCGAAGCGTGAATTTATCCTCTTCCAATTTGCCCTCGATTTCACCCAACGTACCGACGATATGGATATATCTATCCGCCTTCACCGCGCCGCCAACCAACGTAAACGTGCAGTTGGAGCCGTTTTTAAAGGACACGATAACGTTTTGTCTATCGACAAGGTCGCCAAGGTTATCGTAAGCGCATTTGCCGTAAATATCGTGCTTTAAGAACTCTTCCTTTTCCTCGGGCGTAATGTCGTCCAAGGGCTTGTTAAGTCTATCCCACGTAAGGAAGGGCATCGCGTTCATTTCCATATACAGCTTGATTGCCGAATAGGGACAATTCCGCTCGTGCGGGCATTGATAGCAATACTCCGTCGCGCCTTCGGGTTTGTTTTCCTTGACGAACTGCGAACGACAACCAAAGCTCGAAACCAAGTCGGGTTGGCTTTTGTTGTTCAACCAACACATCAAGTCCAAATCGTGACAGCATTTTGCAAGCAAGAAACCGCTTCCGCAGTTTTCTTCGCTGTTCCACTTCCCGCGGACGTACGCGGTAAGATAGTGCGCGATACAAACGTGCTCGTTCATTTCCATAGAAACGACGTCGCCGATTACGCCGCGGAGCAAAATCCGCTTAATGCGACGGTAGTACGGCGTATAGCGCAATACGTGGCAAACGAATACCTTACAGTCGTTCTTCTCGGCGAGATTTCTAATGTCCATCAATTCCTTTTCGTTGGGCACGATAGGCTTTTCCATCAACATATCGTACTTCGCGCCAAGAATTTGCATCGCCGTTTGATAATGGTATTGGTCCATCGTCGCATTGATAACAAAGTCGCATTCCACGTTGGCTTTTAAGAAGTCGTCAAAGCTTGAAAACAATCTATCGTCCGACAGTCCGTATCTCTTTTGCGCTTCTTTAAGCTTGAAATCTCTCGGATCAACGATAGCGGCAACACCGAACTCATCAGGATAATCCAAACTGTAATCGGCATATACCTGTCCTCTATTGCCATAACCGACTATCACCGCCCACAGCTTTTTGCTATGCGCTTCCGTAGCCTTTACTTGTTCCTCGGTAAGATTATCCATCTTTTTCTCTTCTCCTCCACTCTCACCCTTGTATTTTTTCAATACACGGTAATAAGTTTCCATACTGTTAAATCCGCAACGAAGCACAATTTCCCTAAGCGTGTATTTGGATTCCAACCGCTCGCGCAATTCCAAAACCTTACGCACGCGCACTCTATTGATATATTCGTTGAGGTTCATGCCTGCCATTCTATTGAACAAGGCAGAAAAGTAATTTTCGCTGTAACCAAATTTTTTGGCAAGTGCGGGCAATTTCAATTCCTCGCCGTAGTTGTTGGCGATATATTCGCTCACCTTAATAAAGAATTCACGATTATTGTTCTTTTCTTTATGGCGAAGCAAATTATAGGGATATAACACCCCGAAAAAGGATTGAATAAAACCACGCTTCTGCAAGGTGTTAAAGCCGTCGTAATTATGATACGCGTCGCGAACGAGCGCCTTCAAATCCTCCCAGCTCTTCCCCGTCGGATATAAGAAGTTGTTAAATTCCGATTTATCGTCAAGAATATTTACAAGATACTCCTTACTCACGACGATGATATACGCCGACGCGTTGCCAACGTATTCGTAGTGATGGGTATCGTAGGGGTTCGCGATAAACACGCTCCCCCCCGACAGCTCCTCCGTTTGATTGTTGACGCTGCAACGCATACACCCGTCGCAAACGACCAAAATTTCTATGCTTTGATGAATGTGCAATTCCCCAAAGCGATAACGCGCCGCCGCCATATCCGGAAAATATTGGAAATAGACGTAATCGGGTTTATCCGCACTGCCTTCATACCAAATTTTATTCGTCATAATTTTATCCCCGCCGCAAAGTCACCACTGCTAAAGAATTTCATGCTAATAATCGACGTAAAGATGAGCGGAACACTCGAAATGATATACATTGCGTAAATTGCACCGCGCGACGCGCCGCCGCCCGTGGGCGAACCCATAAATCTTTCCTGCACGGAAAGCATAATCGGCATCAACGTCATCTTTTCGCTCAAAATCAAGCTCGGCCACAAATAGTCGTTATACAAAGAGCCAAACGTACCGACGAACTTATACAAAATAATCGGAAACGCCAAAGGCGTGGTCAATTTGAAGAAAATTTGTATATCGTTTGCGCCTTCGATTTGCGCGCTTTCATAGATTGATCTCGGCTGTTGCCCGAAGAAGGTTCTAAACAAGAACAACGCACCGACTTGACCGCCCGCAAAGTTGGGCAACAAATAACCGATATACGTGTCGTTTAAGTGCAATACCGTACGCATATACGGCACGAGGATAGGCATACCCATGATGGACGGCAAAAGCATAACCGAAATATACATCATAAAGATAATTTCCTTGAACGGGAATTTCTTGTAGGTGAAGATATAGCCCAAGATTGCGCCCAACATACAGTCCACCGTCGCACCGGTGAGGGTAAGTAAAATACTATTGCCGAACGCGCCGCTAATCGCATTCCACGCCGTCGAGAAGTTGTACGCTACGTTCGAGAAAATCATCGAAATCTGCGGGAATGCGAAGATATTTCTCGAAACCTCGTCGCTCGATTTTAAGGCGTTCAAAATGGTTACGAACAACGGCAATAAGCAAAAGACCGTACAGAAGGTAATCCAAGCAACGACAACGATTTGAACATGGAGCTTATCCGAGTGTTTTAAAATAACTTTTTTACCCATATTATTCGTCCCCTCCTTCACGTCTCTTGGAATACATATTGAACACCGTCGCCGCGAACAGGAATACGAACAATACCGACGCGTATGCCGACGCCAAGCCGTAGTTGCCTTGCGTTTGTATCTTGTCGTACATGGTATGTATTGGCGTGTTCGTATCGTAGATGTTGTTCATATCCGTCATGTACGTTCGTCCAAAGTTCTGCACGGACGAAATGAAGGTCATAATCAATACGTACTTAATCTGCGCGGCAATGAGCGGCACGTCAATCCAAATAAACCGCTTGATGACGGTGATGCCGTCCAATTCCGCCGCCTCGTAATAGCTGTCCGGTACGTTCATCATCGCGCCGTAGAAGATAAGATAGCTGCCTACGAACGGGAAGCCCATCATAATGATGGATATTCTCGTACCGATTTTATCGTGCATAAAGTCAAACGGCGTGCCGTTAAACAGCTGTATGACCATGTTGATAACACCGTTGGGGTAATCGTAAATACCCGATTTCCAAATCAACGTCGTCGCAACGCCGGGGATAACGCCGGGAATGAACAAGAGTGTTCTCATAACCGCCGAATAATTCTTGTTGCGCATAATCGTCAAGAAGAACGCGAAAATCAACGGAGGCAACAACGCCGTGAAAATATCGGTGGCAAGGAATAAGAGCATATTGCTAAATTCCAACCCCGCCTTCGACGACGTAAATACTTCCGCGTAGTTCGCAAAATTATTCCAAACCTTCGATTCGTTTTCTACCGTATAGTCAAAGAAGGACAACGCAATAGAACCGATTGCGGGATAGTAACAGAACATTCCGACAAGCGAGAAGGACGCCGCCAATACGACGTAAATAAGCCAATGCTTTTTGACGAGCTTCATCGTTTTTTGGAATTTTTCCGAGAAACCGGGCTTGTATGCGCAAAGTGCGCTAAGCAGTACGACGATTGCCGCCACAACCGCCAATACGATTGCCGTAATCATAAAGCCCTGCAACAGGAAATAATATTCTTGGTTTTCAATGCCGATATGGCGCAAGATAAACTCGCCCGAAGCCGCTTCGTTTTTGTTTCTGTATAAGTAGTAGTTATCCACCCCGTTCCCGTTTTGGATAATCGTATTGATGTCGTCGTTTGCTTGCGTGGTAAACGTCAATTCGCCCGTATTGAAATCAATACGCGAAATACGGCTCGACGCTTCGTAGAATACGTACCCTACCTTCAACGTATCGTTGTAGGCGAGCGCATGCCCCTCGTCCCTCGGGGAAAGCGGAAGGGTGATGCCGCCAAGCTTGTTTTTCAAACGCACGAAATCGTTGGTTTCCACCGGAATATCGTCCACGTCCACAGTGTACACGCAGCTATCCTTCGTGATGAGGTAATATTTGTTTTTATCCGCGTCGTAACCGGCGCCGCGGTACGCTTCTTCCGTCAAGCTGTAAACGTAGCTGCCCGCCATGAGGAACTTATTAAAATCGAATTGAATCGTCCCCACCTTCGCGTCGTAAGCTACGATACCGTCGCTTGCGTATTGCGCCGCAATCTCTTGCGCCGCAACGTTGGTATATTCCGCCCTCTTCGCCGTTTTATCCACGTCCGACAACCCCGCAAAATCGGGATCCGCATTGCAAAGCTCGTCCGTTCTTACGTCCACCTTTTCCTTCAATTCGTCTTGGTAGCCGTTGAACGTGAAATCGGTGTCAAAGCGAATGATACCGTCGGGATGTACGATGCTTACGTAATCCTTCACGTTGCCGTTCATATCCATACACTCTACGATTTCAAAGGAATGTACGAGAAGGTTTTGCAAATAGGAAAGCACGGCATTTTGCTGCATTTCTACCTTATAAACGTAGCCCGTAGCAAGCGCGCCGGCGCTCAAATTATTTACGTCGAATTTGCTAATTTTCATATTGCCGAGATAGCTGTTGAGCACGTACAAAATCCCGTCCTTCTCACGAAGGGCGTTCACCGTACCCGTAAGCTGCGTGACGCCGTTATACGTCAATTCGCCGTCCTTTTCCCGCAATTGAATTAAGTAGTTTTGCGCAGTATATACGTAAAAATCCTTTGAATCGCGCGAAGGCTTCAAAATACTGCGAATGTATTCCACTTTGCTTGCGTCGCCAATGCCGTTCTTCTCGGTAATGTCCTTCAAGCTGTAAGTTTCCAAGGTTTCGCCCTTGGCATTTAAGCGCATCACATTAGAACGCGTGGAAAGAAACCATTCTTCCCCGTCCGTTTCGGTGACGGAACTAATCGTCCCGCCGTCCGACGGATAAAGTCTCGTCGTTTGCGGGATATTCACGCCAAGCACAACCGCCGCAACGATGAACGCGAGCATAACGACTGCCGCGATCACCATTACGATTTTGCTCGGTTTTATCCGTGATTGCTTTACGGATGTATCCATAGTTTTCTCCTTACCGACAGCCGTTTAGACTGCCTTTCGTTGATATCTATTCGACTGTGTC
>JAFTMQ010000074.1 GCA_017452305.1 Clostridia bacterium
CATCCTTGATGAATAACCACGAAGCAGATCAGGAGACTCTTCGGAAGATTGCCGAGGGAACTGTAAAACTCGTAGAGACCGGGGGTGATGAGCATGCCTAAGACACCGGAGCAGATAGCACGGGAGGCGATTGATCGACGGTTAAGCGATGCCGGATGGATCATTCAGGATATGAACAGGATAAATCTATGTGGGGGGAACGAAGGATGGTTACGATTTCTCTTTCCGTAGGAAGGGGAATAGGACCGCTAATTTTAGCGCCGCTCTTCTTCATAACCTCAACGATTTTGCTCGCTGCTTCATCTACAAGTTCGTGACTATAAGCTGCCAACTTGATTCTGATTTTCTGTACTGCCATTTTGTTACTCCTTTTAGTTTATACTAACATTTTATTTTGCTGTATCAACTTATCCGTGTGTATCGAGGTTTCCGCAAAATAAAAACACTCTTCCATTTACCGAGCGTTTTTACGCAAAGCCTCGGTTAGTCGCAGGAGTCGAGCCCCCACTTTTGTCGGCGGAAATTATCTGCCAAGGCGGCTTTTTGCCTTGGATTTGCAGTAACTTCCCGCGTCAACCCATACACGCGTTTTTACACAGCCTACTTATAATATCACACTCGTCAACCCCGTGTCAACTGTTTAAACGCATTTTTTTAAAATTTTTTTAAGGAATTTTTGGACGAGCTTTTTTCTTTTATTTTCCCTTTTTGCGCCGCGTTTTTTAGGGGCGGAAGAATTATTCCCACTCCCCTCTATTTTTATACCTATTGACACGCACGCACACGCAATATAATATTGTATACGTGCACGCGCGTATTGTCAAGCGTTTTGAGGTGCTTTTTCGCCGTTTTTTGCGTAATTTTACCCGCAATCGCGCATACTCGTTATATCCAAGCAAAACGGAGGAATTTTTATGAAAAGACGGTGCATTGACGCAAACACGGCGGTATCGGAGGTAGCTTACGCCTTTTCCGAGCTTGCCGTCATCTACCCCATCACCCCTGCCTCGCCTATGGCGGAGCTTGCGGACGAGCTTTCCGCCAAGCAAACGCCCAACCTCTTTGACAGCGTAACGAAAGTAGTGCAAATGCAATCGGAAGCAGGCGCGGCGGGCGCGTTGCACGGCGCGGTAACCTGCGGGTGCTTGACCTCGACGTTTACATGCAGTCAAGGTCTGCTTTTAATGATGCCGAATATATACAAGCTTGCAGGCGAACTTTTGCCCTGCGTTTTTCACGTGAGCGCACGCTCCGTTGCCACCCACGCCTTGAATATTTTTTGCGACCACAGCGACGTAATGGCGTGCCGCCAAACGGGCTTTATTTTTCTTGCCTCATCCTCGGTGCAGGAAAGCGCGGATTTTGCGCTCATCGCGCACCTGGGTGCCTTAAAAGCCCAAATTCCCGTCTTGCATTTCTTCGACGGTTTCCGAACCTCACACGAATATTGCACGGTAGAAACGCTCGATTATGACGAGATGAAAAGCCTACTCGACGAGGAAGATATAGCACGATTTAGAGCGCGTGCCCTCTCCCCCGACAAGCCCATACAGCGCGGTACGGCGCAAAACGGCGACGTCTTTTTCCAAAACCGCGAAGCGTGCAGTCCGTACTACCTCGCCGCCCCCGAAATTATACAAGGGACGATGGATAAGGTGGCGCAAATCACGGGCAGAAAATACCGTCTTTTCGATTATTGCGGCGCGCCCGACGCGGAACGAGTAATCGTGCTGATGGGCAGCGGCGCAACCGTCGCGGAAGAAACGGCACTTGCCCTGCAATCCGAGGGGGAAAAAGTAGGCGTTGTAAAAGTCCGTCTTTACCGCCCGTTTTACGCGGAAGCATTTTTACAAGCGCTACCCCCTACTTGCCGTAAAATCACCGTTTTAGACCGCACCAAAGAGGCGGGCGCGCAGGGCGAGCCGTTATACCTTGACGTATGCGCAGCTTTGCAGGCAAAAATGGGGCAAAAAATGCAATTACACGGGGGCAGGTACGGATTGGGCGGCAAAGAGTTCACACCAACCATGTGCCGCGCCGTCTTTGAAAATATGCAATCCGACCACCCCAAAGACCATTTCACCGTGGGGATTTCGGACGATATTACGCACAATTCCTTAGATATTTCAAGCCCCTATTTTCCGCAAAAAACAGCGCGTACGGAGTGCGTATTTTACGGGCTTGGCTCAGACGGAACGGTGGGCGCAAACAAAAATTCTATCAAGCTCCTCGGCGAGCAAGACGGCTTATTCGCACAAGGATATTTTTATTACGACAGCCGTAAATCGGGTGGCGTTACCGTTTCCCATTTGCGCTTTGGCCGTGAGCCCATCCACTCCCCCTACCTCATTGAAAACCCCGACTTCGTCGCTTGCCACGACAAGTCCTACCTCGTCCGTTACGATATGCTTTCAGGCATTAAAAAGGGCGGCGTATTTTTACTAAATTGCCCTTGGAAAGACCTATCGGAATTTGAAGAAAAACTACCCGCCCACGTCAAGCGGGAAATTGCGGAAAAACAGCTGCAATTTTACGTGATAGACGGTACGGGAATCGCCGAAGAAGTAGGCTTACGCGGACGGTCAAGCACGGTGATGCAAGCGGCGTTTTTTCGCCTACACACGCACGTATTGCCATATGCGCAAGCCATTTCCGTCCTCAAAAATCAACTGCAAAAAAGCTTTAAAAACAAGGGCGAAGAGACGATAAACCGCAATTTTGCCGCCTTGGACAAAGCGGAAAACGCTCTGCGTAAAATCGACTATCCAAGCGCGTGGAAAAACGCCGAAAAGGGCTTGCAATTCCCCATGCGCTCGGACGATAAATATTTCCGCAATTTTATGCTGCCAATCCTCTCTTTAAAGGGAAATGACCTACCCATGTCCGCGTTTAATGCCGACGGAAGCGTTGCCACCGCCACAATGAAACACGAAAAACACGGCGCGCCGAGCCACATTCCGACATGGATTGAAAGCAACTGTATTCAATGCAATCAATGCGCGTTCGTATGCCCGCACGCCACTATTCGCGCCTTCCTTTTCGATGAAAATACCCCTTTCCCCGACGGCTTTTCCACCCTCACCGCGTTCGGTATGCAAGACAAGAAATTCCGCATCCAAGTTTCCCCTTACGATTGTATGGGCTGCGGCTTGTGCGCGGACATTTGCCCTGCCAAGGAAAAGGCGCTTGTCATGTCGCCCGCCCACGAGCTTTTAGAGCGGGAAAGCGCGCATTGGGATTTCGCCATTTCCACCGCTACGGCGGCGCAGTCCGTATTCAAAAAAGAGACGGTGAAAGGCAGTCAATTTCAAACTCCCCTTTTTGAATTTTCCTATGCCTGCGCAGGGTGCGGCGAGACGGCATATATCAAGGTTTTGACGCAGCTTTTCGGCGAAAAAATGCTAATTGCCAACGCGACGGGTTGCTCCTCTATTTACGGCGGAAGCGCCCCCTCTTGCCCCTATACCGTAAACAAAGACGGCAAGGGCCCCGCGTGGGCAAATTCTCTGTTTGAGGACAATGCGGAGTTTGGCTTGGGTATGCGCTTGGCGTGCGACGTACGCGCGCAGGACGGGCGATCCGTTTGGATTATCGGCGGGGACGGCTGGGCGTACGATATCGGTTACGGCGGGCTCGACCACGTGCTTGCGTCGGGGGAAAACGTGAATATTCTCGTGCTCGACAGCGAGGTGTATTCCAATACGGGTGGTCAAATGAGCAAAGCCACACCCAAGGGCGCGACGGCACGTTTTGCGCGAGGCGGGAAACGAACCGCCAAGAAAAATTTGGGCTTGATGGCGATGACTTACAAAAACGTTTACGTTGCGCAGGTGTGCATGGGCGCAAATTTACAGCAATTTTTAAATGCGCTCACCCAAGCGGAAGCCTACGACGGCCCCTCCCTCATTATCGCCTACGCCCCCTGCATTGCACACGGCTATTCCATGACGGAAACACTGCGCCGAGAACGGCTCGCCGTCGATTGCGGATATTGGCATTTATACCGCTTTAATCCCCTTTTACGCGCGGAAAACAAGCCCTGCTTCGTCTTGGACAGCAAAGCGCCCACCGCCGATTTTAGAGAGTTTTTAGTGGGCGAAAACCGTTTCCGCTCCCTTTTAAACGCACAACCCGAACGGGCGGAAAGGCTGTTTGAGGAATTAAAAACGGAAAGTCAAGAAATTTATGCGCTCTATAAAAAGCTCGCGGACGGGCTTTTATAAAAAAACAGACGGAATGCACGTTACATTCCGTCTGTTCACAGATAAAGTTATTTGCCATTTTTCGCGTTTATTTGCACATTTAAAAAGTACGCCGCCACACCGCTTGACGCTTATTCGATTTCCAAATAGCGAAGCAGATCGGCAAAGCCGCCCTGCGGATAACCGCTTAAATCCGCGCCTTTTTTGTTGATTAAGCAATCGGTGAGAAGAAAGACCTTCATCCCTAATTTTTCCGCCGCAACGTCCTCAATCGCATCGTTGCCGACCATAAGGCAGTCCTTGGGATTAACGCCGAGCTTATCCACCACCTCTTGATAATAAGCGGGGTTAGGCTTGCAGAAGCGGGAATTTTCGTAGGTCGTGAAAAGCTCGAAATCCTCGGGCGTTAAGCCTGCCCAACGAATACGGCTTTCGGTGGCAAACGAGGGGACTAAGGGGTTGGTGGCAAGCGCGACACGCATACCCTTTTCCTTGATTTTACGGACGGCAACAGCGGCGTCGGGGTTGAAACCGCAAGCCTTTTGCACGTCTTGGAATTCCGCGTGATAATATGCGTCAAATTGCGGCTCGTACTTGCGCACCTCCTTTCCATAGACCTTTTCAAAGTACAACCAAAACACCTCTTCGTTGGTGTTTGCACCGTCGTTTTTTACCATTGCTTCCGTGCCCGCCCAAATATTGGCAACGAGCACTTTGGGCTCAAAGCCGTAGGGCGCGACCTTTTGGGCAAGCCCGCCAAAATATGCCTTCGCAAAAACCTCTTGTTCCATCGGCAAAAGCGTACCGTCCAAATCGAATAAAACCATCTTAAACTGCATAATTTTTTACCGTTATCGGCGCAAAAACGCATTTCAACGCGTACCTGCCCCTTCCTTTTGTGTCTTTTAGTAGAAAAGCCCCCGCTATCGCAAGGGCATTTTTCCTTTGTTTATTTTTCGTAGCTCGCCAAAACTTTTCTTAACAGCTCGGGATTATCCGTCATAATACAATCACAGCCAAGCTCGATAAGCTCGCGCATTTCCCATTCCTCATTGATCGTCCAATACTGCACCGCGATATTTCTTTGGTGTGCACGGTTGATAATCGTTTTCTTGTCGAGGTAAAGCGTAATACCCAAATCGTAAGAGGTGGGGATTTGCAAGCAAGCAAAATCGCTTTGGTTAAAGAGATTTACCCCGAGGAACTGCGTAAGGATAAATTCCGCCGCCGTACCCGTAGGCGCACCGCGCATTAAATCGGGGTACTTGGTTTTAAGCTCCGTTTCAATCTCGTCGTGGAACGTACCTACAACGATATTGTCGAGGTATTCGGGGTATCTTTGCAAGGTATCCCATAAGATTTTGCAAGCTTCCTTGCCTTTCTCGCCGCTGTTTTTTATTTCAACAATGAAAAGCAAGTCGGGATTGCTTTGGTAAAATTCCTCAAAGAGCTTTTCCACCGTGGCAATCTGCAAGCCCGCCGCCACCACTTCGTCATGCGTATAGTTGCGGTAAGGATATACTTCTTGCCCGTTTTCGTCCGTGGTTTTGAAGTTGTAGCCAAAGTTATATTTTTCGAGCTGTTTAAGCGTCAATTCGGAAATGCGATCTTCCGTATCGCCTTGCTCTTTTACGTCGCACGTTCTATCAATTTTGGAATCGTGATTGTAAACAAGTGCCCCGGGTTGTCCATTTTCACCTTTCGTAAGCCACAAGTCGCTTTCGAGAATGTCCACGTCGTATTCGGTTACCGCCTTGCGGAACGC
>JAFTMQ010000075.1 GCA_017452305.1 Clostridia bacterium
GGCATACGCCGTCGTTGCGTACCGCACGGCATACTTAAAGCATTTTTACCCCAAGGAATTTTTGGCGGGTATTCTTAACGACCGTATTGATAAAATTGAAGAAATCTCTAAGTATATCCTGTATATGAAAGAGAAAAATATCGCCGTTTTACCCCCCGATATCAACCGTTCCAAGGAAATATTTTGGGTGGAGGGCGACGGCGTGCGTATCGGACTTGGCGCGCTTCGCGGCGTCGGTCAAGAGGCCATTTCCGCCGTTATTAAGGAGCGTAACGAAAACGGACTGTTTAAGGACTTTTCCGACTTCGTTTCCCGTTGCTCGAAATACGTCAATAAGCGCATTGTAGAAAGCTTAATTTATGCGGGCGCATTCGATTGCTTCGGCTATTCCCGCGCGCAGTTTGCGGCGGTTTACGAAGAGGCTTTGGCGCGCGTTAGCGCGATGGATAAGCAAAAGGGCGGCGCACAAATTTCTTTATTTGGAAGTATATTAGAAGAACAGGCGATTGATATCATCTATCCCAACATTCCCGAATATGAAATGATGGAAAAGCTGTCCAAGGAAAAATCGGTGCTCGGCGTGTACGTCAGCGGTCACCCGTTTGAAAAATTCCTGCCCTATTTCAAGGACAAAACCTTTAATTGCTCGATGCTTAGCGAGTATGAAGAGGACGAGGAAACGGGCGTCAAAAGGTACACGGAAATTAGCGACGGAATGCAGGTTACTATGGGCGGCATGATCGGCGCGTTTAAGAAGCTCAAAACGCGTAGCGGCTCGTTCATGGCGTTCATCACTGTGGAAGATATGTCGGGCTCGATAGAGTGTGTTTGCTTCCCGAAAATTTACGATAAAGTACGCAACTTCTTAGAGACGGATAGGGTTGTTTCCCTTTCTGGTAAAATTAGTATCGAGGACGAAAAACCGCCCGTCATTATCTTGGATAAGATGGACGAGTTTATCTTGGACGAGCAAGGCAATCCCCCCAAACGTTATCCCGCGCAGACGGATTATAATTCGCCGCAAGCCGCGCCCGAAAAACCGCAAAAAAAGGAAAGCGATAAAAAGCTTTGGCTTAACGTAAGCGCATTGGAAGAGGCGGACATTGAGGAATTGTTGGACACGTTGTCCTTCTACGCAGGCGAAACGCAGGTTTACTTTGTAAAGGACGGAAAAAAGATGTTGTGCTCGCAAAAAGTTACCCCCAACAAGGCGCTTATGGCGGAGCTTTGCATCTTCCTTCCCGAAAGTTGTATAAAATTTCTTTAAAAAATTAAAAAAGTGGCGTAAAATATTTGTGTTTTTCAAAACTTTGATTATAATAATATAGTACGTGGTCATTTGTGCAGACACACGAATAAGAAAAAGTCTGCAAGCACACGAATGAGAGGTAGATTATGAAAAAAATAGCATTATTGACGAGCGGCGGCGACGCACCCGGTATGAACGCGGCAATCCGCGCAGTTGTTCGCTCGGGTATTTATTACGGCATGGAAGTATTTGGGATTGAACGCGGCTACGCGGGGCTTATCGAGGGCAACGTAATCCCTATGGAAATGCGTAGCGTTTCCAACATTGTACAGTGCGGCGGCACCAAGCTCCGTTCTGCAAGATGTATGGAAATGTTGACGGTAGAGGGGCAAAAGAAAGCGGTGGACACCCTCGAAAAATACGGCATTGAAGGTCTCGTTGTTATCGGCGGCGACGGCTCTTTCCGCGGTGCGGAAGTCCTTTCGCGCGACTATGGCGTGCCTACTATCGGTATCCCCGGTACGATCGACAACGACTTGGCTTACACCGACTATACGCTCGGTTTTGATACGGCGGTAAACACCTGCCTTGACATCATCAATAAGCTTCGCGACACGATGACCTCGCACGAGCGTGTTTCCGTCGTAGAGGTTATGGGTAGACGTTGCGGCGACATCGCGCTTTACAGCGGTATCGCGTCGGGCGCGGAAATCATCGTCGTTCCCGAAATCGCGTTTGATATGAACGAAATTATCGCGAAAATCAACCGTTCGAGAGCGCACGGAAAGCACTCGACTCTCATTGTTGTAGCAGAGGGCGTTATGGGCGCGGAAGAATTTGCTAAACGCTTGCAAGCGGGCACGGAACACGACGTCCGTCCTACCTGTATCGGTCACGTACAACGCGGCGGCTCGCCGTCTATGTCGGACAGAATGCTCGCGGCGCAATTCGGTAACAAAGCCATTCGTCTTCTCAACGATGGCGTGGGCAACCGTGTAGTCGGTATTCGCGACAACAAGATTATCGATATGGACATTATCGAGGCAGTTTCCATGAAGAAGGAATTTAATTACGAGCTTTACGAAACCTTGCAAATGATTTCCATGTAATTGAAAGGCTATTAAAAGGGCTGTCCTATACGGATGGCTCTTTTTTTGTGAAAAAATGGAAAAATTCTTAAAATAGGTATTGAAATCCGCGCGCGTTTATAGTATAATAAAAAAGGATAGGAAACACAATTCTTTCCGCAGGGGGCGGACGTATGATTTTAACGGTATGCATGAGTCCTTGTACGGACTTGACGATAGAAGTAGATTCTTTAAATATAGGCAAAACGAACGTGGTAAAAAGCCGCACGTTCGCCTTGGGCGGTAAGGGTATCAACGTCGCGATAGGCATTAAACGTTTGGGTGGCGACGTATATACGACGGGCGTTATGTACCAAGAAAACGGGCACTTATTCGAGGACGCGCTCCGCAAAGAGGACGTCCCGTTCACCTTTGTTTGGAACGAGGGTAGGGCGCGCGAAAATTTGAAGTTTATAGACAACCGCGCAATGCTCACGGAAGTCAACGACGTCGGCGCGCCGATTGCCAAGGAGACGGCGGGCGCGATTTTAGGACAAGTCGCTATGCTTTCCAAAAAGAGTCGCGTTACCGTCCTGTCGGGTGGTTTGCCGCGCGGGCTTGACGAGGGGTACTACGGA
>JAFTMQ010000076.1 GCA_017452305.1 Clostridia bacterium
AACACAAAACAACCCACCCATGTACGCGATGAAAGCGGGGAAATACTTAAAGAAACCATAATAAATGTGATTAAAATTGCGATTTTTTACTGCTTGGTAAAGAATTGCAATTTTTTTTACTTTTCGATGCGAAAATCTCGGTAAAATCGTGGAAATAAGATAAAAATAAGCAGAATTGTGCTACAATAAGATTTCCATTTATGATATAATGAAAGTGAAAAAAGTTGAAGGAGCAATCATATGCAAAACCTTAAAAAAGTACTTTTAACGGCATTATCTTTGTGTTTCGCCGCGTCCTTATCGCTTGCAGTAGCGTGCGGCGACGGTGGAAATCATAGCGGGACGGATAGTGAAAGCGGCGTGTCCAACACCGCCTCGTCTAATACCGCTACGCCCGACGATAGCTCGTCCGACACCCTTTCGCCCGACGATAGCTCGTCGGATACGGCCGAGCACGTTTGTGTGACGAATGGGAAGTGGATAAGTGACGGCGAAGGGCATTGGATTGACTGCACGTGCGGCGAGAGAGTGCAATACGCGGAGCATACGACGGAAGCTCCTTCTTGCACAAGCAAACCCGTTTGCGATATTTGCGGCGAGGAATACGGCAAGATTTCGGGGCATAGCTACGGCTTACTTTCCGACGGCGAGGCGGGCAGAGCATATTATTGTGCGTGCGGCAAATACGTCACCAACGAGGAGTTGACGGATTTTACCGTAGAAATTGCCGAGGGGAAAGACCCTATCGTGTTACAGCTTTCCGATCCTCAATTTTGGGATGCAACCTATGCAAAGGAATATTGCTACGATTATATTACGGAAACGATTGAGGCGACCAACCCCGATTTGATTATCGTTACGGGCGACCTCGTATATGGGAAATTCGACGATAACGGCGCGATTTTTGCCGACTATATCCGTTTTATGGAAAGCTTCCAAATCCCTTGGGCGCCCGTATTCGGCAACCACGATAATGAAAGCTTGAAGGGCGTAGATTGGCAGTGCAGACAGCTTGAAGCGGCGGAATATTGCCTCTTTAAGCAAGGGGACGTGACGGGCAACGGCAACTATTCCGTGGGTATCGTACAGGGCGGTAAGCTTTTGCGCGTGTTCTATATGATGGATTCCAATGGTTGCAGCTCGCCGATGACGAGCAACAACGGTACTACAATCACCCCCGAGGCAGGCACGAACGAGGTGCAGAAAGCAAACGGGCTTGCCTTCGACCAAGTGGTTTGGTACAAGAGGGCGATTGATGCAATTCACAAGGTTTTCCCCGACGTGAAAATTTCCCTTTCTTATCATATTCAACAAGCAATTTTTGGTGACGTACCCACAAAATACAGTGAATACAGCACAACGTTAAAAGCAGGCTCTTCTAGCGAACTGCAAAACCCCCTCAACCTCAACACCTTGGCGACGGCAGACGAAACCGATTTCGGTTACGTAGCGAGATTGCCCAAGGGCGCGTGGGGGACGAAGACAAATTATATAAGCGACTTGAAAAAGTATGGGATAGACTCTATTTTCGTTGGACACGAGCACTGCAACAGTTACAGTATCGTTTACGAGGGGATACGTTTCCAATACGGGCAAAAATCCTCGCGCTACGATAGATATAATTGGCTTACGGAAGATGGGCAAATCGTCGGCGGATACGGCTCTGCTATGCCTGCGACGGCAACGCCGCTTATGGGCGGTACGGTAATTCCGCTTTCGCAAGAGGACGGCGCGGTGAAGACGGGCTATATCTATTATTGCGGAGACCCCTTTAACCTTATTCCCGACGAGCCTACGCCCGAAGAACCCACCCCCGAGGTGACAGTCCCCGTGGTGAACGGCTTGCAATTCGGCACGGACTTGACGGTGCATACCGCAGGTACGGTGGAAGCGGTTGTCTATGCAGAGGGTATAAACGCTTATAAATATTCGTCCAAAACGGACTATAACAAGTTGTACATCAACCCCGAATTATTGAAGGGAAAAACGCAGGTTTCCTTTAAAATTTTAGTGGAAGCGGAGGCGACGGATGCAAACGGAAATGGCGTGTCGGAGTTTGCCCTTCGTATCAAACCGAACGATTTGACAAGCTACGTCACGGGCACTGCCAACGGATATATTTATTACAACGTCGGCACAGAGGGGGATTTGGGCGTAACCCTCAACGAATGGATGACGGTAACGATAGACATTTCGCAATTTAACGATGCTTGTACGGAATTTTCCATTTACCTTTTCGCACTCAACAACACGGTGTATTTGCGGGACATTTCGGTGGATTAAGCTGTTGAAATTACACGAAACACCACACCCGTGTACGCGGTGAAACAAAAAAATAATCCCCGAGGCCTACAAAAGACTTCGGGGATTTGTTTGTCATAAAAACAATTATTTTTCCGTTTTTTCGGTGGGTGCGTCGGTGGGGGTGGAGAGCCCGACAACGCTTTCTACGGGTACGGAAAAGGCAATGCCTTGCCCGGGGGTATCCAAGCCAACCTCTTTATAGAGGGCATGCAAAACGCCGTCCTTTAATTTTTTCGGTACCAAAATCATCACGATTTCCTTTTCGGGGTGGATGGTGATATGGAAGAATTTTTCCGATTCCTTACTTGCCGTACCGCGCGCGTTGATGGCCGTGCCGCCGCGTGCGCCCAAGCGTTTTGCCGCGTCCATAACCGCTTCGCTGTAACCGCTGTTTACGATACAAAAAATCGCCTCGTGATTATACTGCATACAATTTCCTCCTTAAAGGTATTTTGGAAAGGCTTACGCCCGATGATTGCTTAAAAAACGATACATTGCCACGCCGATCACGCTCGACATAGGCAGGGTGAAGGCAATCCCTTTGCCCCGCTTCAAGGTGTTAAATTTATCCTCGATGGCGTGCAAAGCTTCTTCTGCCTTATCCTCACGAACGACGCTGAAAATAACGCTCTTGTCCGAATCGTCCAAGCCGAGCATATGCAACGTTTCGTTGGTTGCCGTACCCTGCGCCAACACGGCGGTTTGCAAATTGACCTCGTACGCCGTCAACAAATCCATGAAGAATTCCGTCTTGCTACGGTTGACGACAGTGACTAAAATTTTCAACTTACGGAAGCCGTCGTCCACGGTTGGCTGTTTCTTTGCCACGGGCTTTCTTTTTGCGGGTTTTTGCACGGCTTTACGCGTGTTGTTTTCCGTGGTATTGTTGTTTGATTGCATACCTGCCCCCTCCGTTTACATAAATTTGATGATTTGCTGATCGTCCTTATCCAAGATGCGGCGCATAGAGATTTTCTCTTTCAACCGCTTGGAAACGACGGCTCTAAAACCGAGTGTTTGTATGGTGATAAGCGGCGTCATGGCAACCATAGCCACCAACCCAAACGCGTCGGTGAGAATGGAAGCGGAGCTGTCTCCGTTCGCCGCGAAGCAAAGTCCGATGATAAAGGGCAAGATAAACGTAGAGGTCAAAGGACCGCTGGCTACGCCGCCCGAGTCGAATGCGATTGCCGTGTAAATTTTGGGCACGAAGAAGGACAAGCCCAAGGATATGACGTACCCAGGTACGAGATAATACAAAATAGAGAAGGGGAAGAACACGCGGATAACCGAAAGCGCGATAGACACGCCCACGCCCACGGAAAGGGCGATAAGCATGGACCGCTTGGAAATTGCGCCGCCCGTAACCGTTTCGACCTGCTTGTTCAATACGTGAATGGCAGGCTCCGCCAAAACGACGGTCAAGCCGAGCACGAACGAGAGCAACACAGCCACCCATTCCTTAGCTTGGGCGAGCTGATACCCCATTTTAAAGCCGATGGCGGTGAAGCCGATTTCCACAGCCGTGAGGAAGATGACAAGCCCGAAGTAGGTGTAGAAAATACCGATGATAATCTGTTTTACCTTGCGCTTAGACGAGCGCATAAAAATAGCTTGTAAAACAAAGAAGAAAATTACGATAGGCAAAAGCGCGATGCCCACGTCCTTCAAGCTTTCCAAAAGCGCATAAGGCGCGTGCCCCAAATTCAAAGCGTACTGTGCGGAAAACTCCGCGCCGTCTTTCGGCAAAGAGGGGTTGCCCGTCGCCGTCAAGCCCAAAATCATTACCGCCAAGATAGGCCCGATGGAGCAAAGCGCGATAAAGCCGAAGCTGCTTTCTCTGTCCCGCTTATCCCCAAGCACGGTGGATACGCCGAGGCCGAGCGCCATGATAAAGGGTACGGTGATAGGCCCCGTCGTTACGCCGCCCGAATCGAAGCCGAGGGGCAAAAAGCCTTCCTTGCCTTGCACGATCAGTAAGGTAACGACAGCAAACAACAGCGCGTAGAAGAAGGTGAGCATATTGGAAAGGCTTACCTTGAAGATGATTTTAAGTACGGCAAGGAGCAGGAATAAGCCCACGCCCATACCGATGGCGATTTTTAAAGCCGTGCTGTTTAAAATATCCGAAACCTGCCCCGCAAGCACGGACAAATCGGGCTCGGCAATCGTGATAAACACACCCATCACAAGGCAGATCAGCAAAAGCGTTTTGATTTTCCCCGATTTCGACAAGCCCGAACCGATTTGCTCGCCCATAGGCGTCATAGCAATATCCGCGCCGAGATTGAAAAGCGCCATACCGACGATGAGCGCAAGCGCACAGCCGATAAACACGAGTATTTCTTGTAATTCAAGGTCGATAAGGGGGGTAAAATTGAGGATAAGCACGATTGCCGTTACAGGCAAAACCGAAACGGTGGATTCCAATAATTTTTTAAGCAGTGATTTCCACATACCGCGCGTATCCTCCTTTTTAAGCGTTATCCTCACCATTATAACATACCCAAACAAAAAAAGCCAATAAAAAGCCGTGATAGAACGGAAAAAAAGAGAAAAATAATCGCGATTTTCCGCCCTCAAATCGTTGACTTAATTTTCCGCATATGCTATCATAGTATTATTATTTTATTAAATTGAACGCGCGCGTTTAATTCAAAAAACGAATAAATCAAAAACGAGGAAGAAGGACATGAAAATCCGCATAGAAAAAACGAGAAATCCACAAACGATGCCCCCCGAAAACGAGCTTGGTTTCGGTAAGGTGTTTACCGACCATATGCTTATGGTTGATTGGACGGAAGACAAGGGTTGGTACGACGCGAGAATCGTGCCGTTTGGACGCATTGATTTGCACCCTGCCTCCACCGTTTTGCATTACGGCGCGGAAATTTTCGAGGGCTTGAAGGTATATCGCCGTGCGAACGGCGGCATTCAAATGTTCCGCCCGCAAGAGAACGTAAAGCGCATGAACAACTCTGCCGAGCGTATGAGCCTGCCGCAGATGGACGAAAAGGATATGTTAGAGCTGATGACTACCTTTGTCAAGCTGGAAGAACGGTGGGTGCCCAAATCCTTTGGTACGTCGCTGTATCTTCGTCCGTTTATGTTCGGCAACGACGAGGCGCTTGGCGTGCACGCGGTTAAAAACGCAACCTTTATGATTATCGCGTCTCCGAGCGGCAGCTATTATAAAGAGGGTATCAATCCCGTAGGGATTATGATTGAAAACGAGGACGTGCGTACCGTCCGCGGCGGCACGGGCTATGCGAAGTGCGGCGGTAACTATGCGGCGAGCACGAGAGCGGGCGAGCGCGCGGCGAAGAAGGGCTATTCGCAGGTGCTTTGGTTGGACGGCGTAGAGCGCAAGTACGTAGAGGAAGTGGGCGCGATGAACGTCATGTTCAAAATTGGCGGCGAAATCATTACCCCGATGTTGACGGGCTCTATCCTGCCCGGTATCACGCGCAAGAGCTGTATCGAGGTGTTGCGCGCACAAGGATACACGGTGAAAGAGAGACTTTTCTCGATTGACGAGCTGGTTTCCGCGCTGGAAAGCGGCACGTTGGAAGAGGCGTGGGGTTGCGGTACGGCAGCGGTTGTTTCGCCCATCGGCAAGCTTGCGTATAACGGCAAGGAATACGTGATCGGCGGCGGAAAAATCGGGACGGTAACGCAGAAATTATACGATACGTTGACGGGAATTCAATGGGGCAAGTCGCCCGACGGGTTCGGTTGGGTATATAAACTGTAAAAAATGCAAAAAAAGAAAAAATTCCCTATTGCATTTCGTTGACAAACGTATAGACAATCGGTAAAATATAAATATTAAAATATTTATCCATAAAAAAGGCATTGACGGGAACAACATTCGCGAAAGGTCGCTTACAGAGAGTCGGCGGACGGTGCAAGCCGATAGGACGGCGCGAAATATACTCATCCCCGAGCCGCCGAGAGAACGGCAAATACTTGCCAAGTAGATTCGGACGGGATCTCCCGTTATAGAGAAGTCTGTAAGGACGCGAGTGGGCGGGCAACCGCCAAACAGAGTGGTACCGCGGAGAAAAAAATCTTCGTCTCTTTCGTATGGGCGTGGCGTGAGCGCGCTTAGCGGAAGAGATTTTTATTTAAAGTGCGGAAAGGCGTGGATATTTTCCGCATAGGCAAAGGTAGGATTATGAAGAACAGCAATAAATACGTCAAACAATATTTCGAGCCGCAGGGCGTTACGATGGATTGGACAAAGCGTTCGTCCATTGAAAAACCGCCTATTTGGTGCAGCGTAGATTTGCGCGACGGCAACCAAGCGCTCGTAATCCCCATGAGCTTGGAAGAGAAATTAGAATTTTTCAAGCTGTTGTGCAAGGTCGGGTTCAAGGAAATTGAAATCGGTTTTCCTGCGGCGAGTGAAACGGAATACGAATTTTGCCGTAAGCTCATCGAGGAAAATCTCATTCCCGACGACGTGACCATTCAAGTGCTTACGCAATCGCGCGAGCATATCATCGCCAAGACCTTCGAGGCAATCAAGGGCGCGAAAAGGGCGGTGGTACACTTGTATAATTCCACGTCCGTGGCGCAAAGAGAGCAGGTTTTCAAGCGCGATAAACAGGAAATTATCGACATCGCCGTCTTTGGCGCAAAGCTCTGTAAGCAATACCGCGAAAAAGCGGAAGGGCAAATCATCTTCGAGTATTCCCCCGAAAGCTTTACGGGTACCGAGCCGGAATTTGCGGCGGAAATTTGCAACGCAGTGCTGGATATTTGGCAGCCGACGGCGGAAGATAAGACGATTATCAATTTGCCCGTCACGGTGGCCCACTCTATGCCGCACGTATATGCCAACCAAGTCGAGTATATGTGCAAGAACTTGAAAAACCGCGAAAACGTGATTATTTCTCTGCACCCCCACAACGATAGAGGCTGTGCGGTGGCGGATAGCGAAATGGGCTTGCTTGCGGGCGGCGACCGTATCGAGGGTACTCTCTTTGGCAACGGCGAGCGCACGGGCAACGTCGATATCGTCACGTTGGCGCTCAATATGTATTCGCAGGGCATAGATCCCAAGCTCGATTTTTCCAACCTGCCCCAAATTATCGAAGTATATGAGCGCGTAACGAGAATGAAGGTTAGCGACAGACAGCCGTACAGCGGCGCACTCGTCTTTGCGGCGTTCTCGGGCTCTCACCAAGACGCGATTGCTAAGGGTATGAAATACCGATTAGAGCACGACGCGGCGACGTGGACGGTGCCTTATTTACCTATCGACCCTACCGACGTCGGCAGGGCGTACGAGGCGGACGTTATCCGTATCAATTCGCAGTCGGGCAAGGGGGGTATCGGCTACGTTTTGGAAACGCAGTTCAAGCTCATTTTGCCCCCGAAAATGCGCGAGGTGGTCAGCTATCACGTCAAGAGCATTTCCGACCACGCCCACAAGGAGCTTTTGCCGGGCGAGGTGTACGAAATTTTCATGCGTGACTTCGTCAACCGTCACGATAGACTTGTCTTTATCAACGCCAAGCAGGAAGAAAGCGAGGGCGAGACGGTGCGCGTGAGCGTAGAGCTTTGCTTTGACAACGAACGCTACGTCGTGGCAACGGAAGGCACGGGCCGTTTGGACTGTATCAGCAACGCGATTAAGAAGGTTACGGGCAAGCAATATCTTTTGGAAAGCTACGTACAGCACGCCATCGAGGAAAAATCCTCGGCAAAGGCGGCGTCGTATATCGGTATCGTCGCGGACGGCGTAACCTATTGGGGTACGGGTATCCACGCCGACATCGCCATTTCTTCCATTCGCGCACTCGTTACGGCAGTGAATAGAATGTTAGATTTGGAAGGCAGTGAAAATCTGTATAGATAAGTGAAATTAACAGCAAAAAACAAGGAGTAAACAAGTATGCAATTAAACGGCGCGCAAATTTTAATACGCACCCTCATCGAGCAGGGCGTCACCGACGTCTTCGGTTATCCCGGCGGGCAGGTCATCAATATTTACGACGCTTTGTATGAATATAAAGACGAAATCAACCACGTCCTCACCGCGCACGAGCAAGGCGCGTCGCACGCGGCGGACGGGTATTCCCGCGCGACGGGCAAGGTCGGCGTTTGTATCGCAACGAGCGGTCCCGGCGCAACCAACCTCGTCACGGGTATCGCGACGGCAATGCTCGATAGCATACCCATGGTCGCGATCACGGGCAACGTACCCTGCTCTCTCATCGGCAAGGACAGCTTCCAAGAAATCGACATTACGGGCGTAACCCTGCCCATTACCAAGCACAACTTTTTCGTGTCTAACGTCGCGGACTTGGCGGACACCCTTCGCGAGGCATTCCAAATTGCCAAATCGGGTAGGCCCGGCCCCGTGCTTGTCGATATTCCCAAGGACGTGCAGGTGGCAAAGTATGATTACGAGTCCCAACCCATCGTCGAAAAGACCCCTTTGCCCAAGGTAAAGGAAAGCGAGATTGACGAGGCGGCGGCGCTTATCAACGAGGCGAAAAAGCCGTATATCTACGTCGGCGGCGGCGCGGCAGGCTTGGGCTTGGGCGCGGACATTCTCGCGTTTGCGGAAAAAATCGGCGCGGTGATCGGCTGTTCGTTTATGGGACTTTCGGCGGTGCCGCAGGACAGCGAACGCTTCCTCGGTATGCAAGGTATGCACGGGCATTACGCGTCGAGTATGGCGCAGAACGAGGCAGACCTTATCTTGGCAGTGGGCGTGCGTTTCTCGGACAGAGCGACGGGCAACGTCGCTAAATTCGCCAAGAAGAGCAAGATTATTCAGCTTGACCCCGACAGTGCGGAAATCAACAAAAACGTGCGCGTGAATTTGGGGCTTGTCGGCGACGTAGCGGACGCCTTTGCCCGTATCGCGGCGAAGTGCAAGGATAGCGCAAAGCCTGATTGGTTCCATGAAGTTAAGGCGTTGAAAGCGGAAGAAAAACGATTTGAGGACGAAATTGCGGCGGCGAACACCGCCCCCCTCACCCCCAAGCAGGTATTTGAAATTATCAACGCAACCAAGCCGAAAAACACGATTATCGCCACGGACGTAGGGCAACACCAAATGTGGACGGCGCAGTACGTAGAATTTGGCGGTGCGCGGCAGTTTGTTTCGAGCGGCGGCTTGGGCACGATGGGCTTTGGCTTGGGTGCGGCAATTGGCGCGTACGTAGCCACCAAACAGCCTACGGTATTGATTACGGGCGACGGCAGTTTTGGCATGAACCTCAACGAGCTTGCCACCGCAGTCACCTATAAAATCCCCGTCGTGATCGTGCTTATGAACAACGGCGTGTTGGGTATGGTAAGACAATGGCAAACCTTGTTCTTCGGGAAGCGGTATTCCAACACCGTCCTCACCCGCCAAACGGATTTTGTACAGCTTGCAAAAGCGTTCGGCGCAGAGGGGGTACTTGCGGAAACGCCCGTGGAATTTAAGCGTGCCTTCGAGGCGGCTTTGAAATCGGGCAAGCCCACGGTCATCGACGCGCGTATCGACAAGGACGAAATGGTGTTGCCGATGTTGCCCCCGGGCGGCGCAATAAGCGACATTATTACAAAGGTTTAACGCGTATATACTTCGCATTAAACGAACACGTACAATCAACTACAATTCAGCACTCAAAGGAGACTTCCAATGGAAAATAAATTTGTAATCGCAGTATACGTAGATAACCAAGCGGGCGTATTGACGCGCGTAACGGCAATGTTTACCCGCCGCGGCTTCAACATCGACGCGTTGACGGTAGGCGAAACCGAACGCCGCGAATATTCCCGTATCACCATATCCATGCAGTGCGACGACAACGCAAAAACGCAGCTCATCAACCAACTTAAAAAGCTACTCGTCGTCAAAAAGGTGGAAGTTTTAGAGGACGAGCCCATCAAGCGTGAGCTTATGCTCATCAAGGTAGAAAACCGCTCGGAAAATCGTAGCGACATTATGACGGCGGTGGACGTATTCCGCGCGAGCGTTATCGACTATTCCACCGAGTCTATGTGTATCGAGGTGACGGGGCAGCCCTCGAAAATCGACGCGTTCGTCAAGCTTATGCAGCCCTTTGGCATTTTGGAAATGTGCCGCACGGGTATCGTCGCATTAGAGCGCGGCGCAAACACTCTCTTCAACGACTAACGCCTACGGCGTTGTCCATAAACTAAAAACTAAAAAAATTATCATAAAAAGGACGGAAAACATTATGGCAAACAGAATTTTCTATCAACAAGATTGCGACTTGAACAAATTGAACGGCAAAACGGTAGCCATCATCGGTTACGGCTCGCGGGGCCACGCGCATGCGCTTAACTTGCACGAATCGGGCGTCAAGGTTGTCGTTGGTCTTTACGAGGGCAGCAAGAGCTGGGCGAAAGCGGAAGCGCAAGGCATGACGGTTATGACTTCGGCGGAAGCGGCGAAGGTTGCGGACATTATCATGATCCTCATCAACGACGAAAAGCAAGCAAAGCTTTACGAAGAAAGCATCGCTCCTTACCTCTCCGAAGGAAAGACCTTGGCATTCGCGCACGGCTTTAACGTGCACTATGGCTGCATTAAGCCCCCGAAGGACGTCAACGTAATCATGATTGCACCCAAAGGCCCCGGCCACACCGTTCGCAGCGAATATTTGGCTGGCAAAGGCGTGCCTTGCCTTATCGCGGTAGAGCAAGACGCAACGGGCGACGCTTTGGAAATCGGCTTGGCTTACGCACTCGGTATCGGCGGTGCAAGAGCGGGCGTTTTGGAAACCAATTTCCGTACGGAAACGGAAACCGACCTCTTCGGCGAACAAGCCGTACTTTGCGGCGGTGTTTGCGCGTTGATGCAAGCGGGCTTTGAAACGCTTGTCGAAGCGGGCTACGATCCTCGAAACGCTTACTTTGAATGTATCCACGAAATGAAGCTCATCGTTGACCTTATCTATCAAAGCGGCTTTGAGGGGATGCGTTATTCGGTATCTAACACCGCGGAATACGGCGACTACGTAACCGGTCCTAAGGTAATCACCGAAGAAACGAAGAAAGCCATGAAGAAGGTTTTGGCAGACATTCAAAGCGGCGCATTCGCAAAAGAATTCCTCGCCGACATGGCAAAGGGCAAGGACAGCAACTTCCTCGCAATGCGTAAAGAAGCGGCAGAACACCCCGCGGAAGTGGTGGGCAAGGATATCCGTAAGTTGTATAGCTGGGCGGATGAAGAGAAATTCATCAACAACTAAAACGGACGTATAAGGGCGCATCTTCATCACAAAAACGGAACCTGCCCTAAGTCACGTACTACTTGTACGTTCCTGTCGGGCAGAACCGCGTGTTTTGCGCGAACCTGCAACCCTTCTCCGCCGTTTTCAAACGACGTATATCTTAAATGCATTGCAAGCCGATAGCTTGCGTGAATTGAAATCAAAGATTTCATGATTCGATTTACTGCGTAAATCATGAATTGCAAAGCACAGCTTTGCATTGTGGCTATAAATATAAGCAATAATGCCGACGAAGTCGGCAATTCATGAAAGGCAACGCCTTTCAATTCATGGCGTAGCCACTTCATGAAAAACACAGTTTTTCAATTCATTTTTCGGAGAAAAACATGATTAAAGACACCATTGTAGACGGCTTTCAAAACGCGCCGCACAGATCTCTTTACCACGCGCTCGGTTTGACGGACGAGGAGCTTTCCCGTCCCCTTATCGGCGTGGTATGCTCGCACAACGAAATCGTACCCGGCCACACCAACCTCGACAAAATCGCGCAAGCGGTAAAAATGGGGGTGGCGATGGCAGGCGGTACGCCCATTATGTTCCCTGCAATCACCGTTTGCGACGGTATCGCAATGGGGCACAAGGGTATGAAATATTCCCTCGTCACCCGCGATTTGATTGCGGATTCTACCGAGGCGATGGTGCTTGCGCACGGCTTTGACGGGCTCGTTATGATCCCCAACTGCGACAAAAACGTGCCCGGTCTTTTGATGGCGGCGGCGAGATTAAATATCCCCACCGTCTTCGTAAGCGGCGGCCCTATGCTTGCAGGCAGGGTAGGGGGCAAAAAGCGCTCTCTGTCGAGTATGTTCGAGGCGGTTGGCGCGTACACAGCAGGAAAAATCAGTGAAGAACAGCTCACCGAATTTGAAAGAAAGGTCTGCCCGACGTGCGGCTCGTGCTCGGGTATGTACACGGCGAATTCTATGAACTGCCTCACCGAGGTGTTGGGTATGGGCTTACGCGGCAACGGCACAATCCCTGCCGTCTATTCTTCGCGTATCGAGCTTGCCAAGCACGCAGGTATGCAAGTTATGGAGCTTGTGAAAAAGAATATCCGTCCTCGCGATATTATGACGGCGGCGGCAATCAAAAACGCAATCACTGCGGACATGGCGCTTGGTTGTTCCACGAACAGCATGCTTCACTTGCCCGCAATCGCCAACGAGTGCGAAGTGCCTTTTGACTTGGACGAGGTCAATGAAATTAGCGAAAAAACGCCGAATTTGTGCCACCTCGCCCCCGCAGGCCCTACCTATATGGAGGACTTGAACGAGGCGGGCGGCGTATATGCCGTCTTGAAAGAGTTGGAAAAGCTCAATCTTTTGGATACGTCCGTAATGACTTGCACGGGCAAGACCATGAAAGAAAACTTGGAAGGGGTGGTCAACCTCGATGAAGAGGTAATCCGCAAGCCCGAAAACGCGTTTGGCAAGACGGGCGGTATTGCGGTGCTCAAAGGCAACCTTGCCCCCGACGGCTGTGTGGTAAAACGTGCGGCTGTCGCGCCCGAAATGCTCGTGCACGAGGGGCCTGCCAAGGTATTTGAAAGCGAGGAAGAGTGTATCGCGGCAATCTACGGTGGAAAAATTGTCAAGGGCGACGTGGTGGTGATCCGTTACGAGGGTCCTGCGGGCGGTCCGGGTATGCGCGAAATGCTTTCTCCCACGTCCGCAATCGCGGGTATGGGCTTGGATAAGGACGTAGCCCTCATCACCGACGGCAGATTTTCCGGCGCAACGCGCGGCGCGTCTATCGGCCACGTATCCCCCGAGGCGGTTTCGGGCGGGCCGATTGCCTACGTGCAAAACGGGGATATCATCGCTATCGATATTCCAAATTATAAAATCGAACTCAAAGTATCCGACGAAGAGCTTGCCAAGCGCAAGGCAAACACCGTCTTGAAAAAGAAAGAGGTGAGCGGCTACTTAAAGCGTTACGCGGCGCAGGTAAGCTCCGCCGACAAAGGCGCGATTATCAATAAATAAAAACGAAGATACAAGCAAGACAAGGCGCGCGAGGATAACTTGAAGGAGCGTACATAGAAGTACGTGACCGAAAGTTGCCACAGCGCAACGCCGTATTGCGAAGTATATACGTTTTTATTCTTTTCATCGAGCGTCTTTTACGCTCTAAAAAATCAGCGTACCATGTACGCGTTGAATAAGAAGGTATATCAATTATGTCAATGACAATGACGCAAAAAATCCTTGCGGCGCACGCAGGGCTTGACAGCGTGGAAGCGGGACAGCTCATTCTCGTGAGCGTGGATAGGGTGCTTGGCAACGACATCACTTCCCCCGTAGCTATCAAGGAATTTAACCGTATCGGCGCAACCGAGGTGTACGATAAGGACAAGGTGACGATGGTCATGGACCATTTCGCCCCCAACAAGGACATCAAAGCTGCCGAACAATGCAAAATGTGCCGCGATTTTTGCGACAAACACGAGGTTACCCACTTCTATGACGTGGGCAGAATGGGCATCGAGCACGCGCTCTTGCCCGAAAAAGGCTTAGTGATTCCCGGGGACGTCGTTATCGGCGCGGATTCCCACACATGCACCTACGGCGCGCTCGGCGCGTTTTCGACGGGCGTTGGCTCTACGGATATGGCGTGCGGTATGGCGACGGGTAAGGCATGGTTCAAAGTGCCTTCCGCTATCAAATTCGTCCTCAAAGGCAAGCTGAATAAATACGTGTCGGGCAAGGACGTTATTTTACATATCATCGGCAAAATCGGGGTGGACGGCGCACTGTATAAATCGATGGAATTTGTCGGTGAAGGCGTACATGCCCTCACCATTTACGATAGATTGACCATTTCCAATATGGCAATCGAGGCGGGCGCGAAGAACGGTATTTTTGAGGTGGACGAGCAAACTATCGCCTACGTAAAGGAACGCTCTAACCGTGATTTCGTTATCTACAAAGCGGACGAAGACGCGGTATATGACGAAACGTACGAAATCGACCTTTCCAGCATCAAACCCACCGTTGCATTCCCGCACCTGCCCGAAAACACCAAGACGTTTGACGAAATCGGGGATATCCCCATCGACCAAGTCGTCATCGGCTCTTGCACCAACGGACAGTATAAGGATATCGCGGAAGCGGCGGAAATCCTCAAAGGCAAAAAGATTGCCAAGCGCGTCCGCGCGATTATCATTCCCGCCACCCAAGACGTTTATATGAAAGCGGTGGAAAACGGACTTGTAAAAATCTTCATCGACGCAGGCTGCGTAGTATCCACACCTACGTGCGGCCCTTGCCTTGGCGGTTATATGGGCATTTTGGCGGCGGGTGAAAGAGCGGTTGCCACCACCAACAGAAACTTTGTCGGTCGTATGGGGCACGTAGAAAGCGAGGTGTATTTAGCGTCCCCCGCGGTAGCGGCGGCAAGCGCGATTGCGGGGAAGATTTCTGCTCCGCAGGAGGTAATGAAATGATTTTCAACGGAAAAAGCATTTGCTACGGCGACAACGTCGATACGGACGTTATCATTCCTGCCCGTTATTTAAACACGAGCGACAAAGCCGAGCTTGCTTCCCATTGTATGGAAGACATCGACAAAAACTTTAAAAACAAGGTGGAAAAAGGGGATATTATGGTGGCAGGCTACAACTTCGGTTGCGGTTCTTCCCGTGAGCACGCCCCCATCGCCATCAAGGAAAGCGGCATTTCCCTCGTCATCGCCAAGAGCTTTGCGCGCATTTTTTACCGCAATTCTATCAATATCGGGCTTGCGATTATCGAGTGTCCCGAAGCGGTGGACGGTATTTCGGACGGCGACAAAATCGAGGCGGATTTAGACAACGGAATTATCTACAACCGCACGACGGGCGCAAGCTTCAAAACGCAGCCCTTCCCCGCGTTTATCCAAAACATTATCGAATGTGGCGGACTCATCAACACTATCAAACAAAACAAACTGTAAAAAGGAGCAATACCTATGTCAAAATTCAATATTGCCGTGATCCACGGAGACGGAATCGGTCCCG
>JAFTMQ010000077.1 GCA_017452305.1 Clostridia bacterium
ACCTCTATATACTTTATAGCTTCTGCCTTGGTAAAGCTCAACCTCGCCCGGGCTTTCAAGCGTACCTGCAAGCAACGAACCAACCATAACCGCGCTACCGCCTGCCGCCAACGCCTTAACGATATCACCGCTATATTTAATACCGCCGTCGGCAATAATGCGCTTACCGTACTTGTCCGCCATTTCCGCACAATCCATCATCGCCGTAAGCTGAGGCACGCCGATACCTGCGACAACACGCGTTGTACAAATCGAGCCAGGGCCGATGCCCACCTTAACCACGTCCGTGCCCGCTTTGATAAGCGCTTCCGTAGCCGCAGCCGTTGCAACGTTGCCCGCGATAATAGGCAAGTTGGGGAATTTTGCACGGATTTCTTCCACTTTCTTAATAACACCCGCGGAATGGCCGTGCGCCGTGTCGATGGCAACGATATCCACCCTTGCATCCACAAGCGCCGAAATTCTATCAATCGCATTCGCCGCCGTGCTAACCGCCGCACCAACGAGCAATCTGCCGTTAGCGTCACGCGCCGAGTTGGGGTATTGAATACTCTTTTCGATGTCTTTAATGGTAATTAAGCCCTTCAAATAGCCATTTTTATCGACGATAGGCAATTTTTCAATTCTATGCTTACCGAGAATAACCTTCGCTTCGTCAAGCGACGTACCTTCGGGTGCGGTAACCAAATTATCCTTGGTCATCACGTTGGAAATCGGCTGGCTGTAATTGCTTTCAAAACGCAAATCGCGGTTGGTCAAAATGCCGACCAACTTCCCGTCGGGCGTGGTGATAGGCACACCGCTAATGCGGTATTTTTCCATCAATTCCACTGCGTCCTTCACAAGGTTGTCGGGATAAAGGAAGAACGGATCGGTGATAACGCCGTGCTCGCTACGCTTTACCTTATCGACTTGCATAGCTTGTTCTTCAATCGACATATTTTTATGTATAATACCCAAACCGCCCTCACGCGCCATCGCGATTGCCATACGGCTTTCCGTAACGGTATCCATCGCAGCGCTAATTAACGGCAAGTTCAAGTTAATGTTTTTAGTAAGACAGGTTCTTAAATCTACTTCATGCGGAAGTACGTTAGACGCCTGCGGAATTAACAGCACGTCGTCGAAGGTAAGTCCCTCTTTCACTATTTTACTGCTCATAGTTTTTTACTCCTTACTTTACATATTCTATCGTTTATAAAAATAAAATGGACAGTATTGACGGCATGCCAAAACAAATCCATTTATTCTCCCTTTGCCAGCGCAAGGATCTTATCGAAGTACGCTTTATCGCCCCCGTTAACCTTTCCTTGCATCTGTTCCATTTTCCCTTTTATCAAGTTGACCGTATCCACGTCGTTGTTTTGCAACGCCGTAATCAACACGGCAACCACTGCGTTATTTTTAGGGAACGCAGTACCCCCAATCAAAGCAAAAGCGCGTTCTACCGCCTCCGTCTCGTGCGCACGTTCATATTTAGCAATGCATACTTGCCCGTAAACGTACTGCTCGTAGGTCATTTCCGCTGCTTGCGGAATATTTTCGTTCTTCTTTGCGCAAAATGCGGCAAATTCATCATCTTTAATCAAACGCTCGCCACAGCTGTCAATCTTTTCATAATCGTGTTGGCCGATTGCCACCTCAGCCGCGTGCGCAATGTAGTTGATTTCGTGGGAGCGATCATAAGAAATTTCCGCGAACCAAACGCTTGCGTCCTCCATACCAAGGTTGTAGGTCATCTTCATCATCGTTTGCGGATAAACGCAAACAAGCGCAGTGAGCATGAACAAGAACAAAATTGCAATTGACGCGAGCGTGGTCAAAAATGCTCTTAAAATGATCTTGTCGACACTCATAAGCTTTCCTCCTATGGTATTTATACCATTTTACCACATTAAAAACAAAAAATCAACTGTATAAACGAAATTTGTTTGGCATGAAAGACGAATTTTTTTAATATAATAGGGTATGAAAAGTCAACTTCATCAAAAAAATTTAGTTTTACGCCCGATTTTACTTACCCTGCTTTTGCTCGTTCCAATTTTCATATGCATACTCGGCCTTGGCGGCTGTAAAAAATCCATCGACTATTTTTCCTACGTGTCGGAATTTAGGAACAACGTCTTTCTCGCGGAAACGGATGATTTCTGTTTGCGTATTCATTCCGTTGTAAAAGAAACGCCCTACGCCGCCGACGGCATCGCCAATGAAAGCACCGCGCGCACAGAGGTCTTCTTATCCGCGCCCGAGGGAACACAAAGCTATACGTTAAAAATGCAAGTCGAGGGAAAAGAATACGGCGGCGAATTGTCCTACGATAACGTAAAGGCAGAGTATTTTTTATCGTTTAGCTTGGATATATCCGCACAAAAAGAACTGCCTTGCGTTTTACAATGCGGCGAAGCAACCCACCAACTTGTCGCCGCATCCGTATTACGCAATGAAACGGTTGCGCCAAAGGATATTTTAACGAACGTACGCGCATACGCCCCCGACATTTTTGAGCAAATGACGGACAAATACGGTTTTAAAGGGGAAATTTACTTGCGCCTACTTTACGAGGACGCGCCTTATTATTACGTCGGTATAATTGATAGAAATGGGGATATTTACGCCTTTCTCGTCAATGCAACCAACGGAAAGGTGTTGGCTCGGCGTAATCCATAAAGTAAAAAAAACGGCTGTGAAAGCCGTTTTTTTGTTATTGTAACCACATAACCGCAATTAGAAAAACAATAAGCGCCGCAAACAAAATACATCCAAGAAGCGGAAGCATAGCGCGGAACATCCCCCACACCATCGCCCAATATTCCTTGCGGGAAACGTCTTGTTTTTGCGCACGCTGTTTTTTGAGGTTTGGATTATACCAACTAAACCCCTCCACGTTCATGTCCGCAAAAGTCGTTTCGGTGTCGAGCTCGGCATCGCGCAAGCGTTTACGCTCTGCCCTCGCTTGGCGTTTCGCCTCCCTCGCCCTACGCTTTTCTTCTTTACGTTGTTGCTTTTCTTGTTCGGTCATATAACCTCTTTACCGCTTATGCTTGCGGCTCTTCCGATTTCTTCGCGTATAAATGACAAGCGCAGAAATGCCCTTCCTCCACCTCTACGTAAGGCGGAACAACCGTCTTGCACACGTCTGTGCAATGCTCGCAACGGGTATGGAATTTACAGCCCTTAGGCGGATTGACGGGCGAAGGAATATCCCCTTTGAGGATAACGCGCTTCATTTTTACGTGCGGATTGGGCACGGGCACCGCCGAGAAGAGCGCCTTAGTGTACGGGTGCAAGGTATTATTGAAAATACTTTCCTTAGGACCGTATTCTACCATACTCCCCAAATACATAACACCGACCTCGTCGGAAATATGCTTTACAACCGACAAATCGTGCGAAATGAAAATGTACGTCAATCCAAGCTTTTTTTGCAGCTCTTTGAGCATATTGATAATTTGCGCCTGAATGGAAACGTCGAGCGCGGAAACGGGCTCGTCGCAAATGACAAGCTCGGGATTGAGCGCCAAGGCGCGCGCAATACAAATGCGCTGACGTTGACCGCCCGAAAACTCGTGCGGGTAACGCTCGAAATAATGGGGTTGCAAACCGCACATCGTCATGATTTTAAGGATATAATCCTTATATTCCTCTTTTTTGATAAGACCGTGTTCCAAGGCAGCTTCGCCAATAATTTCGCCAACCGTCATACGCGGCGAAAGGCTCGCATACGGATCTTGGAAAATCATTTGCATATTCGGACGCAATTTATCAAATTCGCGGTTAGGAATTTTGGAAACTTCTTCACCTTTGAACCACACCTCGCCGCCCGTTACGTCGTAAAGGCGTAAAATGGTGCGTCCCATCGTTGTTTTACCGCAACCCGATTCGCCTACGATACCGAGCGTCCTGCCCTTTTTAAGGGTAAAAGAAACGTCGTCAACCGCACGCAAAAATTTAGTGGGTTTACCAAAGAAATTCGTCCCTACGGGGAAATGTTTTTTAAGGTTTTTGACTTCAAGCAAAACCTCGCCCGGTTGAACGGTTTTCACCTTTCTCGTCGGCTTTTTGTCGGGTGCCGTGTTAGAGTTCGGTTGTTTAGTTTTCACCCAACTTTTTGGAAATGCAATTTGAAGAATCATTCCGCATTTCGGACAAATACAAGCGCCCGGTTGTTTTACGTAGAGTTTTGCCGCAC
>JAFTMQ010000078.1 GCA_017452305.1 Clostridia bacterium
AAAAGAGAGCGAAGTGGCATACGAGGGGGGCATGTACGCGTTGAAATCGCGTTTACCTATCCCTGCGCCCACGCAAACGCCCGAAGAAGCGCCTGCGGACAAGCCGGCGAAAAAGACGGCAAAGCGCACCGTGAAAAAAGCGGAACAAGCCGAGCCTGCTCCCGAAGCAAAAGCGGAAGAAAAGCCTGCTAAAAAGACGGTGAAAAAATCGGTGAAGAAAAAGGAAACCGTCACGGAAAAATTGACGCCCCCGATGGCAGAGGAGCAAAAGGAAAAGGTTTCGCCCTTACCGCCCCCGCCCGTACAACCGATAGCGCCCGTCGTACCGACGAGCCCCGAAACCGCGCCCGAGCCTATCCCCGAAAGGACGGAAAAGCCCAAGCGCGCCACGCGGAAAAAAACGGAAAAAGCCGTAGAAGAAACGCCTGCGGAAAAACCCGAAAAGAAAACCGCCAAAAAGACGGGGAAAAAGGCAGTGAAAGCGGAAGAAAAACCTGCGGAACTCCCTGCGGAAACGCCCACACAGCCCAAGACGGAAGAAAGGGCGGAAAAGCAAGAGGAAAAATTCGTTGAACCCGTACCTGCCCCCGTTGAAGAGGGAAAAACCGAGCAAACGGAAGCGCCGAAAGCAGAGGTGAAAAATCCGCCTGCAATCAAGCCCAAAACGGAGCTTGCGCCCAAAGCGGAAGTGATGGATATGAGCTTTTTGTTCGGCGAAACGAAATCGGCAAAGTCCGAGGTTAAATCCGAGGCAAAGCCCGAGCAAAAAGCCGAGGAAAAGACGGAAAAACCGCAACCGCAAGCCGAGGTGAAGCCCGCGCCGAAAGCAGAGGTAAAAACCGAGGTAAAATCCGAGCAAAAGACCGAGGTGAAGCCTACGGCAAAAGCGGAGCAAAAACCCGTGCAAAAGCCGCAAAATCCGCCGAAAAAGCCCGAAGCCGAGCAACCCCAAGTGCAACCGAAAAATCAAGCAAAAAGCCGTGTTTTAAAGACGGTGAAAACGGCGGCGCAAAAGCCGATGACGGCGGAAGAAAAGCTCCGCGACAATTTCTTAAAGAAATTGCGTTCGCTTGGCGGCGATTATTTCGAGTATTATTCCGTTTACCTTTTGGAAAAATATTCGCGCAAGAACGGCAGGCGGTTGGAAAGCTTGAAAATTAGCGGCGGCGACCGCGACGGCGGCATCGACGGCGAAATTGAATTGACGGATAGATTGGGCTTTAGAGAAACCATCTACATACAGTCGAAAAATTGGGATCCCGAACGCGGGAACGAGCGTCTGTGGGTGGTAGGCGAAACTCTTTTACAACAATTTATCGGCGCATGCGCTTGCAAGCAAGCGAAAGAGGGCAAGCAGCACACGCGCGGCATTTTTATCACCACGTCCAACTTCACGCCCGACGCCAAGCGGATTTTGGAAACGATGTCGGACAAGGTAGTCGGCTACGACGGCAACGATTTGTTCGAGGCGGCGAAGGAATGTCAATTCGGCTTGCTTTACGAAAACGGGAATTGGAAGCTGGACGAAAAGCTCCTTTTCGGTACCAAAGCATTTTTTAATATGATATAACGGAAAACCCCTCTCGGCAAAACCGAGAGGGGTTTTCTATGATTTGACGGCTATGCCGCCATGAATTGAAAGGTAATGCCTTTTATAAATTGCCGACTATGTCGGCATTAAGGCGTAAATTATGCAAGCAGGGCAATTTACTTTACCGTCTTGTAGCTAATTTCCGTCACGCCCTTTTTGGGGAGCGTTTTGCATACCGCGTCGATGCCGTAAGGCTTCAAATAATCGCGTAAAGCAAAGCAAAAATGGGTGAAGGTGGGGGTTTGTACACCGCTGTATTTATCATAGAGCGCAAACCAAGCCTGCTTGCCGAAGGCTTCCGTTTCTTCCACGTTAAAATTCAACGACGAGACGGGATCTTCGACGGTGGCAAGGCCGTAATCGTTGGTCACCACTTCCCAAATCATGGGCAAAAATTGCTCGTCGATATGCCAAAGAAAGGTCTCTTTTTTATCGAGCGGTTTATGCCCGACAAAGAGGGTGCCTTTCACCTTCGTTTTGTTGTTTTTACGCACCTTTTCTACAATGCATTCGCCTACGTCCGCGACAAAACGTTCAAATTCGTCTTGTAACCTTTCGTAAAATTGAATAGTAAATTCTTCACTTAATAATTCGTCCATAATTCCTCCTTTATAAAAACGACGTATATACTTCGCATTTCCGTGTTGTTGCTCCGTGCGCCTTGCTCATTTACGCATAGTAAACTCCCTGCGGCGTACTCGCAACGCCTTGAACTGCTCGCATCTACGCCGTTTTATCTGTTTGGATTAAACAACATAAATCTCGACCGCAATTCCACATTTGTAAAACGCCGTAAATTCATTTCACATTTTTATTATAGCATAACATAGAAAAATTGTCAATATATGATAAAAAAAGGAAAATTGCGCGAAAAATTGCCGAAACGGCTATGAAAAAATCCACCCAAACTCTTGACAAAGCGTGGAAAAAGATATACTATAATAGCATTGATACATATCAAAATTGTTCGAGGTGAAAAATTATGGAACAAGTATGTGAAAACACAAAGCAAACGCGTTGGGATAGAATTTTCGGTTTGGTGCTTGGCGGCGTTGCGCTTGCGGCGGCTCTTTTTGCCGTGCTGTTCGCGTTCCTTAGCGGCTTTTCGTTGACGATGCAAGGGGACGCGGGCTCGGTTTCGGGCATAGCGGCAAGCGAGAGAATGGACGTATTCTATTTCTTTGGCAACGCGTACGTGGATATTGCGGAAAGCGCAAAAGAATTTAAGGAATTGCTTTGCGGCGATTTGATGATTGGCAACATGTACTTATACGCGGTGCTTTGCACGGTGGTTGCCGTCGGTATGCTCGGTTGCGTAATCGGTTTTGCCATTCCCGCCGTTTTGTCCTACGTGAAATATGCGAACGGCCAGACGGAAACGCCCGACAATAAGTGGGCGATGTGGACGGTGTTTAGCTTCCTCGGCGGCGTGTCCGCTTTGTATGCGTTAAACTATATGTCCATCAAAATCGGCGCGGGTACGGACGCGGCTTCCTTGACGATTGCTCCCACCCAAACGACGGTAGCAGGTATCGTTTTAATCATTGTTTTCCTTGCCATTTGGCTCGGCGGAAAGATTGCTTCCTACGGTAAGGCATGGAAGGAAAAAGCGTTTACGCAAAAGACGGTTTGCGTTTTGATAAGCTTGGCGCTTTGCATTCCGCTCGTCGTGTTGTGGCAAAGAGCGTCCTTGGAATTTAGCGTAACGGCTTCGGGCGCGGGAATCCACACCTCGCTTGCGCCCGTGTGGAATAATTCTTACCTGCTTTCCATCTTTGAATCGGCATTGACGGAAGACTATATTTACGACTGTGAGTCCAACCTTATGGCGGTGTATATTGCCAACATTATCGTGCAGTTTATCTTGCTTGGCGGGGCGGCGTGCGTAATCGGCTGTTTCGTTTCTCGATACAACACCATGAACGGCAAAAAGCAAAACGCGGTGATTTGGAGCGCCATGCTCGTCGGGCTTTCCTTGTGCTTGCTTGTTATGTTTATTATCATGCAAGCGAACACCGACGCGATTATGAGCTTTATTGCAAGCAAGAGCAGCGGCAGCGGAACCGTCGGCTTTACCTACGGCTACGGTGTGTGCATCGCGTTGATTATCCTTAGCGTGTTCAATTTGTTTGCAAGCATTTTACAGTACGTATTTGCGGCGGAAAAGAAAGACGTGCAAGTGGCGGAAGTCGTGGAAGAATAAGGATTTTTGCATAGAAAAACGAAATAAAGAGGAAAGCCGAGGGCGGAAAGCTCTCGGCTTTTTTAAGTGCGGAATGGCAAGCTGAGCTTGCAGGCAGTCTTACCACCGACCGCCCATTCTTTTACGCAGCCTTCGCTTGTGCGGTTTTACGGTTTTTTACGAGTTTTTTAAGTGCGGAATGGCGGCAGAGAGTTTTATTTACAACCATAGTTCCCACAAAAAATTCGTTTTTTCGATAAAAAAAATGCAAAATTCCGTGTTAAAGGCTTGATATTTTTTACAAATTATATTAAAATGTTATATGGCAGTTTGCGCTATGTGTTTTTTTCATGCACAAAATACCTTAAAAAGGTATAAGCGTAACGCCAAAACACAAAAATAGAAAAAAATTTCAATTTGGAGGAAATAAACAATGGCAAAAAAATATTGCTATCTCTTCACGGAAGGCAATGCGAAGATGCGTAATATCCTCGGCGGTAAGGGTGCAAACCTTGCAGAAATGACCAACATCGGTCTTCCCGTACCCCAAGGCTTCACTATCTCTACGGAAGCTTGTACGCAGTACTATGAAGACGGCAGACAAATCAACCCTGACATCCAGGCGGAGATTATGCAGTACGTTGAAAAAATGGAAGAAATCTGCGGCATGAAATTCGGCGACAAGGAAAACCCCTTGCTCGTATCCGTACGTTCCGGCGCTCGCGCTTCCATGCCCGGTATGATGGACACCATCCTCAACCTCGGTTTGAACGAAGAAGTAGTAGAAACGCTCG
>JAFTMQ010000079.1 GCA_017452305.1 Clostridia bacterium
CTCGCGCACTATGGCCAAACCGGCCTTTCTACGCTTGACCTTTCTATCGACTGGTTGTCGGATATGTACGACGACCTATACGCGGCGGTTAACAGCGGTGAGGATATCACGAGAGAAATTAAATCGGGTCTGACCTTCGCCACGGCGGTCAAGACCACGCAAGACTTTAAATGCGTAATCAACGGCTATTCCGTAACTATGGGCGATGAAAAACCCGAAATGCAGGTTTTCTACGACGGGAAAAAGGTGGAAGAGGGCGATTTGCTTCGTTCCGCTACGCCCGCATCGGAAAACAATATTTCCGTACAAGGCATAGAAGAGTATTCCGTACAAAAAACGGTAAACGGCAACACGACCACGTTTGTGATTAGCTACGGCGAGAACAAGTCCTTCATCTTCGCGGTGAAAGAGAATATCATAAACGAAATTCCAACCGAAAAAGAAGGCTGCTCGTCAAGCGTATCCTTGGGCGGTGTCGCAATCCTTTTGGCAATAGCAACCATTGTACTGTCGGTAAGGAGGAAACATTATGAATAAGACTTTAAAAAGAGGGTTAACCCTTACAATCCTTACGATGATGGCAACGCTTGCCGCGTGCGGAGAGGGGGCAGCGCTCAACGCGTCTAATTATACCTATCAAAAACAGAGCGCGGAGCTCGTACATTTCAAAAGCTCGGACGCGGACTTGGATTTCTTCTTAAACGATTATTTCAAGCGCCATTCGGGTTGGATTGACGAAAATGGATTAGACCAAAAAGTCAATTCCGTTACGGCGGGCGTTACGGCGAAACAATTCTTTTGGCAAGAATGGATGTCAACGGTCTATTATCCGTTCAACAGCTTCGACGGCTTTGCCGAGGACAGAATAGAGGGGCTTCGCAAATTGTTGACGTCCGTGCCCGTAGATAAGTATGGCTACGTTTGGCAAGAATCGGACGAGGTGCGTCCGGCAACGTCCGATTTGAACTCGGGCGAGCATAGAATGGGTTGGCCTTTCCCCACGTCCGTGCAATCGGACGGTATGTCGATTAGTTGGGATTTCAACGGCGAGGACGTAAGCCTTTGGTCAAGCAATATCGGCGCGACGATAAAAGACGGCTTGTTTACGGCGGCGGTGGATATGCCTATGGAAAGTGTGGAATTTGTTTCCCCAGTCCCCAAAAATGCAACGCAAACGATTTCGGCATATTTCTCACCCCTTTTGGAAATCGATTTGAGAATGTACACCCCCGACGCGGATAACATTGAAGATATTTACGTTTGGTACACGACAAGCGATGACAAGGAATGGAGCGAGGATAAGCGCGTTTCCGTCAAGGAAAAGGCATTTATATCCTACGCGCATACCCCGATTTACGAGCATATGATTTTCCTGCCTATGTATGCGGAAGAGGCTTGGAAATCGGATAAGGATTTAAATACGTATATCCACCAAATCAAGGTGGAAATCAAACCCAAGGCGGGCAAGACCTTGACGGGCGAGTTTGGTTTAAGCTACGTGCGTTCTACGCTCGATACGCGCCACTCGAACAATAACTCGATTTTCATTTCTTCCTTGCGTAGAGATTACGATTACACGGGCGACTTGGAGTTCTTAAAAGAGAACATCACCAAGGCGAGAAAAGCCATCAATTTCTTCATGCAAATGTACGATGAAACCCGTCACCTCAACGACCAATCTTACTTGGTAGGGCACGATGCGGACGTAACGTCGGATTATCTATCGGAAAGAATTGCGATGAGTCTTTCCAACGGCTATTGGGATATTTCCTTTATGCCGAAATTCGATTTCCAATCGAATATGTATTTCTACAAGGCGCTTGTCGATTTGGCGCATTTGGAAGAGGCTTTGGCGAAAAACGGCATTGAGGTCGATCCTGCAAAGGCAACCATTCTCACCGCCGACAGAAATTTCAACCACGGCACGAGCGCATATACCTACGACGCGGCTTCTCTTCGCGAAATTGCAGACGACGTATTGACGGCGCTTAGACAATCTACGAGCGATACGGACAAGACGGGCTTTTGGAGCGAGGAAACGGGCAGATTCGTCGCGGGCTATGCCGAGGCGGAAGATAAGTGGTACGACTATGGTTATACCATGTGGAATTTAGAGGCGATTTACTACGGTATCGCAACGGATGAGCAAGCAAAATCCATTATGGATTGGATTAGCGGTAAGCGCACGGTTGCCAAGGACGTTTACGGCTCGCAGGGCGAGGATATTTACTTCTTCGAGTTCGGCCCGCGCGTCAACACGTATAGCCCCGAGGATCCATTCGAATCGTCTATCCTCAACGGCTTCTATCGAGATAATAGGATGGAGTACGGTATCACGCAGGTGCAAAACGGCGGCGCGATTATGTACGTTTCCTTCTACGATTTGATGAGCCGTGTATCCACCTATGGTGCCAACGACGCCTATGCGCGTTTGCTGGGTATTAAGGATTGGTACATGGACGTGTACGATTATTACGTAAAGAGCGACAATTACAATATGTATCCCGACCGTTTCTATTGGGATTATTATTGTCAAGGTGCATGGGATAGCCCCGACGGCAAAACGTACTATCCACAAAACGGTATCAAGGGCGCGCAGGAAAGAGGGGATTCGTCGGGTATCATTGGACTTGACGGCGAATTTTTGGAATCCTTCTTGATGATGGCGGCAATTCCCTACGGCTTCTTTGGCGTAGATACTATCGAGGATAGCGTGTTGAAGATAGAGCCCGAACTTCCAAGCAAACTCACCCATTGGGGGGTAGAGAACTTGGCGTTCAAGGGCGTGAAGTACGATTTGACGATGTTTAAAAACTCCGTGCGTATCGACGCTGTAAGAGGGGACGCAAGCGGGTTAAACGTACAAGTCGTGTTGAAGACGGATAAGGCTACGCCTAACGTGTACGTCAATGGCAAAAAAGTAAGCAATTATACGGTAAAGGACGGAAAAGTGTACGTAACCGTGCCCTTGCAGTCGTGTTCCGTGGAAATTCGATAAAGGATAAGGAGAAAAATTATGAAAAAGAAATTTGCAGTTTTAATGAGCTTGCTTCTTTCGGCGAGTGCGGTCGGTATGGCAGCTTGCGGCGGAAACGGTGGCGGTGTTAAGGAATCGGACTATTACACCATCACCGTCGCATGCCAAACGGAAAAGGGCGAGAAAGAGGTTATGGACGTTTTGGCGAAAGAATACGAGGCGAAATACCCCGATAGAAAGGTAGAAGTCAAAACGATGGCAAACGGCTACGAGGCGTACATGCTCACCATCGCAAGTGATAGAAGTATGTCCCCCAACGTTATTTGGACGTCGGACAGCATGCACAGTGCTTGGGACGAATACCACGTCGATTTAAGACCTTTCTTTGAACGCTCCGAGGAAACGGCTTATTCCTTGTACTACGAAACGATGCTCGACACCGCCGGTACGAACGGTCAATTTAAGCCGACGAAAAGCTATAAGGGCGAGTTTAGAAAGGACGATTTAGATACGACGGACGGCAGAAGCGACTACGGCTTGTATTACGCTCCAAGAGATTACAACAAGCCTGCGATTTTGTGTAATACGCACGTTTTCAATCAATTAGATACGGAATATGAGGCGCTTTATAAATCGGTGAACAGCGTGACGGAAATGCCCGCCGATTATCAATCCGCAACCGCTCGTTTAAAATCCATTGTCGAGGGCGTGGATTGGGAAGATATGACGGACTTGTACGCGTTTGCAAAAACGATTGCAGGCAGAATTTCTTACATTGTCAACAATCACCCCAACAACAAGACGGCAAGAGATTGGGCTAAATACCGTGCTCTTAACCTTTTCTTGGATTGGGAGCCTACCTACACGACGGTCATGAACGAAATGGGTATCGACCTCTTCAATGATAACGGCGAATTGCAATTAGAGCAATACAAAGATAAATTTGCGGAAATTTACAACGCGCTTTCCCCGCAGGAAACAGAAGAGGATAAAGAGCTTGCGCCTTATCTGCACAGCATCAAGGGCGACCAAGAATTCTCGCAAGGTACGTTGTTTATGAGAGTATGTTCAAGACCTTTGGTTTTGGGCTATGGCAACTATTTTAGGCAGGTTTACGGCGCTACGAGCTTGCAAGCTATTCGTTTGCCTATGGAATACATTGCGGCAGGCTGCTCGGGTTACGCAATTTCCCGTGTTTGGGACGGCGAAAATAAGGGCATCAAGGTAAACGGCGTATTCAAGAGCTATACCGAATTGAGTTGGGATTTCGTTAAATTCATCATCACCAAAGAAGGCCAAGAGGCCGCAGGTGCAACGGGTTTGAATATTCCCGTAATGAGGTCCTTGTATGATGCGGAAAGCAACGGCGGCGTTGAACCCGCTTGGAGAAAGGTAGAAAATCTCGGCGATATGGACAACGAAGCGTGGGTAGCAGGCAAGGAATTAAAGCAAGACTTGTTCAATATCTATCGTCCCAAGACGAGACCGGAACTTAGAGAGGTTATCAAATACTTCTTCATTGACTTGCAAAAATACAGCAACGATAAAGACTATTTGGACGATATCATCGCAGCGCGTTCAAAGGAGTATAAAAACAAAGCGCCTACAAGCTGCTTGTTAGGTAAATAAGGAGTTTTATTATGCAAACTACCAACGACCAAAAAGTGAATAAAATTAAAAAGCCTTTTTGGAAGAAAGTATGGGAAGAATATGGCGGACTTTTGTATATGGTGCCCGTGCTTGTAGGTATTCTTGGTTTTACCATCGTCCCGATGATAACCTCGTTAAATTATGCGTTCCACGATTACGATCCTTACGCATTTGACGTAAACGAGCAGCTTACCAACTTCGGCATACAAAACTTTATTAAAATCTTCACCCCGGGCGAAAAGGGAGGGGATTTAGAAGAGATTATGTATGCCTTGTTCGTAACCTTCCGTTACACGATTTTAAGCGTTATCATCGGGCTTGTCGGTTCGTATATCTTGGCATTGTTCTTAAATCAAAAGACGAGGGGCGTCGAGGCATTCCGCGTAATTTATTATTTGCCTTGCCTTATCCCCGCGGTTGCAGGCACTTTGCTTTGGATGGATATTACGACGGCAAACGGCGGCTATCTCAACTTGATTTTGGAAGCCTTGAACTTACCTACGTATACTTTCTACGAATCGGCAGACACGGTATTGCCTACCTTGCTTTTCGTAAGCATATTCGGCTTGTGCGGCAACGCGATTATGTGGTTGGCGCAAATGAAGAACGTTC
>JAFTMQ010000080.1 GCA_017452305.1 Clostridia bacterium
ATCGTCAAGCATACGCCGACGATTTTTCGATTTTTTTATGTTACATAAAAAAGGGCTAATTTACGTTGATTTTCAAGGGTTTTATCTTGGTTAAAATAGGCACGGTGATAAAGAGCAAAGCATAATTGAACAAGCTATTCCAAATTTGCCCCTGCACAAACAACCGCGCAAAGAGATATTGCCCATAGCCCACCTTGGAATACAGCAACCAAAACGCCGTGGTATTGATCGCGACGGTGCATACAGAAAAGGTAAGCAGGCACGTTAGCGCAAGCTTTGCATACAAAACCCACTTATATTTGGACGGAATTCCGCCCACGACAAACCCTGTAAACATTGCCGCAAGCCCCATGGAAATGCCTATCCACGGCATATACGCAAACCCCGAGGAATTGACCAAAAAGCCCACCAAATCCCCAAGGAAGCACGCCGCAAACCCAAAGAGTGGGCCGATAATCAAGCCCGAGAGCATGGATATCAAAAGGGTAAAGGAAAACTGTGTGTCGAACAGCTTAAACTCAAACATATTCGACGCGACGATAAACGCCGTCACCACGCCGATATACGCGATGCGGTGCGCCGCGTTTTTTTCGGCAAGCGTCGGGGAAAATAAAAGCTTTTTCCAAAACGAAGCGCGCCTGCGCCGCGCCGCTTCGTCGGTTTTATTGCGTATTTTCGTGACGAACAAGTTGTGACAGCTTGGGCATTGCGTAACACAGTTTGCCTTACGGATTCCCAACCTTTTGCCACAATGCGGACAGACAATTTCCGCTAGGAAAAGCTCTACGTTTTTTTGCATAATAAAAACCTCCCAAAAAAGAGGTCCGCAAGTGAGTATAAAGCAGTGCATTCCACGTTTCAACGCGTACATGGGTGCTTCATTTATAGCGGACGCGCCTTGGTACCGCAGGGAAATACGCTTATTTTTTCCCTTTCGTCCGCCGACAACGTCCCGTTCGGCGGCACTTTACGCACCAAAGGCTACTCTAACTATTATTATAATCCGTCATAGAAAAAATAGCAAGCATTTGAGGGTGAAAAGCGCATATTTTTTACCTATTGTCGCAAAATAACGCTATGGGACTTATCTTTATCCGCACCACCATCGTTTTTATCACCCTTTTTATCGTGATGCGCCTAATGGGCAAACGGCAAATCGGGGAAATGCAACCCTACGAGCTCGTCATTACCCTACTCATCTCCGAGCTCGCTTGCATTCCCATGGCGGATAATTCCATTCCCCTGCTTTACGGTATTATCGCCATACTCACCATCTATCTTTTGCACCAAATCGTCTGCATTTTCGACCTCAATTTTTTAAGCGCGAAAAACATTTTAAGCGGTAGCGCAAGCGTCGTGCTCAACAAAAACGGAATTGACGATACACAGCTAAAAAAGAACAACCTCGACGTTTCCGACCTTATCGAAAGCCTGCGGACGGAAGGTTATTTCGCGCTTGACGCCATTGATTACGCCCTGTACGAGGCGGAAGGGAATTTTTCCGCACTGCCGAAAAAGGGGTACGAGGGCATGCAAACGTCCTTACCCGTCATCATCGTGGACGAGGGCAAATTCGACAAGCGAAACTTGGAACTAACCAAACGGGATAAGGGGTATTATTTAGACGTTTTGCGGGGGCAGGGTTGCGATGAGCTTAAAAAAGTGCTTGTCATGACGGTGGACGGAAACGGCAAGGTTTACCTGCAACAAAAGGGGCAAAAGTACAAGGTCTTCCACCTCGATTGGAAAGAAAAATTATGGTAATAAAAGGAGCAAGGCGATGATCCGCACGATTGTAAGTATTTTTATCACCCTCGGCGTAATTCTCGGCGCGTCCGTATGCGAGATATGCTACGTAAACCAAACCTTTCACCATTTCCACAGCATTTTGCTATCCCTCTATCAAAAAACGGAAAGCGGCACAGCCGCCTATGAGGACGGCGTTGCCGTGCAAACCTATTGGCGGGAAAAGAAAAAGACATTGCACGTCTGTCTTCCCCACACCGCCTTGCAAGAGGTCGATTATCAATTAGACGAGGCAGTGGGCTGTTTGTACGTCAAGGACTACGACAGCGCTTTACCCAAAGTAGAGGTGTTGCTCGGTTTAAGCGAAAGCATCCCCCATTCCTATTCCTTTAACTTGCAAAACATATTTTAATTTAACCACAATTCCACATTCCGCATTCAACATTTATCATTTAAAAAAGGGACAGGTTTACTTTCAAAGCATACCTTCCCCTATCCTTTTATCAAATTACGCTAATCCGTAAGCATAGACAATACGCACCGTCGCGTCAAAAATGTTACGCACGAATTTTTTGACCGCCGTCGCCGTTGCGGCGTCCGTTTGTCCGTTTTCGTTGCTGTTTACCATCGCCACCGTCGCGTTGAAGTTCATGCAAATGGCCTGCATATCCTCGTCGATTGCCGTAAACGCATCGTCCGTGCCTTTACTTTGTATCGCGTGCATTTCCGCAACCGTATCGTTCATTTTCGTCAAAATTTCCAAATTTCCCGTCTTAATCATATCCGCGGATTGATGGTTGAGCTCCGCCAAGAGTTGAATAAAACGCTGTAAGGGCAAATTGCCCTCTAATTCCGTAGCCATTACAATTCTACCCCGTTCAATTTCAAAAGTTCGCGCGCGGATTCTACGCTGTCCACGCCCGTTTTGTTTTTGATAGGCGCAAATTCACGTTCGCGAATAACCTCGTAAGGCAATACGCTGCCCATAAGCTTGATAAGATCCACCGCCAACGCCTCGAACTTTCTGCCGTTTTCCTTTTCGGGCTTTCTCGTTACGCCGTCCTCGCAAAGGCACTCGATTTTCTTTTCGACGATGTGGACGGGGATTTTCTTATCCGCAATTTCTTCCAACGTGGAAAGACGGAAAAGATAGTTCATAATAACGCCGTAGCTATACACAAGGTCGCCGTTTTCGTCGCGCATATTCGCCATTTCATCCGTGAGCTCGTAATACTCGATGATATCGGGCTTGTCGCCGTCCATACACAAAACGCCCACCTTTTCGCTGGGGTTGGTTTTGAAAAGCGCCTTCGCGCCGCAGTTTACGCCGCTTAAAATGGTCGCACCTACGAATACGGGATCGGCAATACGTTGCAAGACGTTATCCACCGCGTAAATATTCAACCATTCCACCCCACGCGCGTGCAAATCCTCGCAAAGCCCCGCACGCTGTAACGAACCGAACCAACCGCCGTTGCCGTTGGGGGAAAGGGCGGGCGTATCCTTGGTTTCCAACATAATTTTGCCGTCGAAATCCACCGCGGGCGCCATGTCTTGCTTGAAGAATTTTACGTCCTTTTCGTCATAACCGAAATAGCCATGTTCCTTCCAAAACGAGGTTGTTTGCTCGTGATTTTTATCACTCGTCATAATATATAAAGGAACGGTAACGCCGCACTTTTCGTTCACTTCTTGCAAATTGCGCATTTGTTGCTCGAAAATATACAAGGGCTTGGTGATACCGATATTATACGCGCCTTTTGGCCCGTCCACGCCAAGACGAGTGCCCATACCGCCCGCAAGCAAGCAAGCCGCCACTTTGCCCGCCTTGATTGCCGCGATACCAACCGCCTCAAACTCCGCTTTGCGCTTTTCAATTTCGCTGTGGCGAAGGCCGCTAATGGGACGGATATCCCTACCCGCGCCCGTAAGGTCGGTGGGGTTGGCAAGCGCGTCTTCAAAATCCCAATTCAAATTTTCAATCGCCGTCA
>JAFTMQ010000081.1 GCA_017452305.1 Clostridia bacterium
CGGCGACGGTTATCGACTTGATTGAGGGTATGCTTTTAGAGATTTCCCTTTCCGTTGCGCTTGTGGTGTTCGTTATGTTCGCGATTTCGGTGTTCGTGCTCTGTATCGTATGGCGCAGAAAGTTTGCGTTCGGTAAGACGGGTTGGATCGTATTCGGCGTGTCCTTGGGTGCGGCGGTGATTATTTCCATTATCACTTGGCTTGTATTTAGAAGCTGGGGCTTTGTGGTTTAAGATAGCAAAAAAAACGCTCCTTGCGGGGCGTTTGGAGGTAAATATGACGAAATTGACGAGAAATTTGATGCGGATAGGCTTGCTATTCTCGCTGTGTTTTAGCGTCTTGTTCGGCGCGTGTAAGTGTAGCGCGGTAGTTGGCTTTGAGCCGAACGGCACGTTTCACGTGCGCGAGGTGAATATCGACGAAGAGGGGAACGAGTACGACGGAAAGAGCTATTACCAAAGCTATAAAAAAGAGCATTTATACGATTTTTCGCACTTTACCTTTGATAGCGAGGAAAAGACGGTTGCCGTTTGCAAATCCTACGACGATACGCAAGTGATAGGCGGTACGTTTGAATATACGGCAGGCAAAAGCGTAACAAGCATTAACGATGGCAGTTATAGGGAATATACGCCGTCCAAGTTGACGGTAACCTTGGAAAACGGCGACGTTTTCGAGGGGGAAACAGGGCACGAAGGAATGTGGAAAAGCGGGGCGTATATTACGCTTTCGGGGGCAGGAATTTCCTTCCGTCTGGAAGCGGGGGAGGATTGGAACGGATATTTTGCGACGTTTTACGAAACGACACCGAGCAAAATGAGCGAGCTTTTATTCGGTACGGTTATTGTAAATGATATGGCTACCTACGAGGACAATCGATATCCGCAGGCGTTCCGTGATTTTTATCAAGGCTTTGTGGATAGAGAGCGGTTGCTTATCTATCCCGACGGGGAATACAGCGGTGGAGCTTACAACGTGCAGTTATACGTCAAAGGGTCCCGTGGGATGCCGAGTTTTCGATTCCGTGTTGGTATAAAAGGGAAACCTTATTATATCAACCTAACCTACCTGCCAAAAGTTTGGGAGGAGCTTGACGAGGAGTGGGTGAATAAGTACAAAGACGGGGGGCAGGTATGGAATGAAGCGCGTACACACGTAGGTTTTGTGACGGAATACCAAGACCCGAATTTTGCGTACAGCGAAACCCTGCTTGTTGAAATTGTGCATACGAGCGGTGCTGAGACGATTGCGGAAGAGCTTGTTCGTGATTTAAGCTTTTCGACGATAGCGGGTAAAAATAGCGTAGAAGATTGCTTGACCGCGGACGAGATTGCGGCGCTGGATATGCGCTATGAGGCGTTGGCGCAAACGGATAATTTGTATAACGGCAACAAAATCGACGGTTATGAGATTTTAGACGATTGTATTTCTATGCAGCCCACGCAGGAAAATGGGAACACGGTGCAGAGCTATCGTTCACTTAAAGACGGCAGAGTGATTGGCACGGTGGTGCTTTACGGACAAGGTCGGTTTTATCACGAAGGGAAATTTTACACCTTTGACGGCTATCGCGAGATTTCGCTTTTGTATTTGCATTTCTATGCGTCGGAAAATGAATAGTAAAAAACGCTCCGCAAGGGGCGTTTTTTTTGAGTGATATTTGCGTTGCAAGTTATATTCGCCTACGGCGAGTGAGATTTGCTTTGCAAGTTATATTCGCCTACGGCGAGTGAGATTTGCGTTGCGAGTGAGATTTTTTAACGGATATAAAATATATTGACAAAAGGTCGCGCGGGTGCTATACTAAAAGTATGGATTTACGAAATTTTGCAGGAAAAAGAATATGCGTGGCAATTAGCGGCGGGGTGGATTCCGTCACGTTGTTGCATTACTTAAAATCGCAGGCGGCGGCTTGCGGTTTTAGCGTGCTTGCGGCGCATTGTGAACATGGTATTCGCGGCGAAAACAGCCTTACGGATATGCGTTTCGTGCAAAATTTTTGTGAGAAGCTGGGCGTACCGCTCACCATTTTCCGCGCCGATTGTCCTACGCTTGCCAAAGAAAAAAAGTGCAGCTTGGAAACGGCGGCGCGCGAGTTTAGGCAAGAATGTTTTTCCGCAATGCTTGCGGACGGGCGCGCGGACTTTATTGCGACGGCGCACCACCTTTTGGACGAGGCGGAGACGGTTTTGTTCCGTATTGCGCGTGGCTGTTCCTTGTCGGGTGCGAGAGGTATGGGGGAGCAGGACGGCACGATTTTGCGCCCTATCCTCGGTTGGTCGAAAGAGGAAATTTTAGAATACGCGAATACGCACGGGCTTGCTTACCGTGTGGACGAGAGCAATTTGCAAACGGAATTTACCCGCAATAAATTGCGCCTTGAAGTATTGCCAAAGCTGAACGAGGCTGTACATGGGGCAAGCGGCAATTTGGCGGCGTTTGCACGTCGGGCGGCGGAGGACGACGAGGTGTTGTACGAGATGGCGAAAGCCCTTATTTCACCGTTGAACGCGGACATGGGTGGGGGATTTTTGCTCTTATTTAGCGACAAAGCGCCCTTGTTTAACCGCGCGTGCCTGCTTGCTTTAAAGGGACTTGGCGTGGAAAAGGACTATACCTCGGCGCATTTAAACGCGGTGTTTGGGTTGCAAGGCTTGGAAAATGGCGCAAAGGTCGATTTACCGTGCGGTATCGAGGCGGTAAAGACGGACAGCGGTGTTATTTTACGCAAGCACGAGCAAATTTCCGTGGTAAAGCCCCAACCGAAAAAGTTTGATTTAGACGGCTTTGACGGGGGCAGGTACGAGGTTATCGTGTCCGTAGAGCCGATGGACTGCCCGAATTTATGGGGGCAGGTATTGCGCGCGGATAAGGACTGTTTGGACGGCGCGACGTTCCGTTTCCGTCAAGACGGGGACGAAATAAAGCGGTTTGGCGGCGGCACGAAGAGCTTGAAAAAGTTTTTTAACGAAGAAAAAGTGCCTGCGCGCGAGCGTGCGTATATACCGCTTATTGCCAAGGGGAACGAGGTGCTTGTCGTATGCGGCGTAGAGATTGCCGAGGGCGTAAAGGTGACGGAAAGCACAAAAAATACGGTTTATATTTATTTAAAAAAAATTTCGTAAAACGCTTGACAATGCTTTTTTTCGGCGTTATACTATAAATAATTGAATATCCACAAGGAGTTATTGTAAAAAGTAAACATGACCATTATTCGTCGTTGAGAAAAAAAGGAATAGTTGACTTGCCCGACAAGGGCGATTTTAGCTTGCAATTTTTTCAGATTTGACGAATGTTTACTTAAAGCGACGACGGGTGGAGTATTGTTGCGCCTTTTTCGCGTGTATAGACGTTTGTCAGTCTGTACACGCGTTTTTGTTTTATTGAGGTAAGGTATGAGAGAAATATTTAAAGGCGTAAAAAAATACGTGCCGCGCTTGGTCGTGACGTATGTATTATACGTATTATCTACGCTCTGTGCGGTGGCGTTGCCAACGCTGATGACAGGCGTTGTGGATAACGGGATCAATGCGGGGAATATGCAGTACGTTTACAAGGCGTGCGCGGCGATGGCGGCAGTGACCGTTTTGGACGTGGGGCTTATCGTGTTTTCGTATAAGCTGGGCAATGATGCAATTATAGGGTTTAATCATGATTTGCGCGTGCGCATTTTTGGAAAAGTATTAAGGATGTCCGCCAAAGAGGTAAAAAAGTATGGCGTAGGCGGCTTGTTGACTCGTTCGCTGGACGACGCAGACCGCATTTGCGACGTGGTGGGGACGGTGCTGTCGATGATGGCGAGCATTCCCATTACCCTCATCGCAGGGACGGTACTTGCATTCCGTAAATCCCCCCTGCTTGCAGGGATCTTGTTGGCGTTTACGCCTATCGTGGCGTTGGTGGTATTTTTGTGCGGACGGAATACGCATAAGCATTGGCGTATTGCCGACGAGGAAATCGACAAGCAAAACACGCTGATTAGTGCCCGCCTTTCGGGCATGCGCGTGGTGCGTGCGTTCAATCAAGAGGAGACCGAGCAAGGCAAAATCGAGCGTGCGACGAGGCGTATGTCAAAGAGTATCGTGCGCGGGAATATGCGCGCGGAGCTGATTGCGCCCATCTCGATGTTCGTACTCAACGTGGCGACCGTGCTTATCATTGTCGTCGGCGCACAGCAAATCACCAAGCCGAACACCCTACTTACGGCGGGCGGCGTGTTGGCGGTTATCGAGTACGTGGGAATGATAACGACGGGGATTTTGGACGTTTCCTATTTTCTGTCCGAAATTCCTCGTTTCCGTACGAAGTGCGGACGGGTCAAGGAGTTGTTGACGGCAGGGGACGAAAACGAGGGCTTTGCAAGCGGCAAGAGCTTGCAGGCGGATGGCAGTATTCGTTTTGAGAACGTCGGTTTTTCCTATACGGGCGACGGACTTGCCCTTTCGGGCGTGACGGCGCAAATTAAGGCAGGGGAAACGGTGGCGTTTATCGGCGGTACGGGCGCGGGCAAGAGTACGCTCGTGCGGCTTTTGTGTGGTTTGGATACGCCGACGGAAGGGAAAATCTTTTTCGACGAGGAGGATATATCCCTCTATCCGCCCGTGGAAATTCGCAAGAATATTTCTTGCGTTCGACAGCGCGACGTCGTGTTTTCGGGCAGGTTAAGAAGCAGTGTGGACGCGGCGGGGACGCATATTGACGACGAGGTGCTTTCCGCGCTTGCGGACGGACAGCTGCAAAGCTTTTTAGAGGAAAAGGAAGAGGGGCTCAAATATGCCTTAGGGGAGCGTGGGCGCAATCTTTCGGGCGGACAAAAACAGCGGGTTTGCATTTCGCGCTCGCTGTTAAAGGACGCGCCCATTTACATATTTGACGACAGTTTTTCCGCTTTGGATTTTTTGACGGAATCCCACTTGCGTGCCGCGCTCAAAAAACGGCTATCAGGAAAAACGCAGCTCATCGTTACGCAAAGAGTATCGACGGCGCGTTCGTGTGATAAAATTTTGGTGTTCGACGGCGGGAAATTGGCGGCTGTGGGTACGCACGAGCACTTGGTAGAAAGTTGCGCGCTGTACCGTGAAATTCATCTTTCGCAATTGGGCGTGGGAATAAAGGAAGCGGAGGTGGAACATGAAAAGGAAGAATAAAGAAAAAAAGAAAAATACGGGCGTGCTTTGGGCGCTTGGGAAAATGTTGCGTGATTTATCGGGTATAAAGCTTTGGCTGTTGGCAATCGTGTTTTGTGCCGTTGGGGTGATTGTGTGCAACGTGCTCGCGCCGAGCTTTCTCGGTTCGTTGGTGGGGGAAATTAGCGATTTTTCCCTCGCACAAGGGGATGGAAAAGCGTTTTTGCGAGGGCTTGTCAAGCCGACGCTGTTTTTGCTGATCACCTACGTGTTTTATGCGGTATTCTCGTTTGGGAAAGCGTTTTTTATCACCAATGCAATGACCAACAAAATTACGGCGGGGAAGCGGATTCAGCTTTCGGATAAAATTTCGCGGCTGCCCCTTTCCTACCTCGATAAGACGACGACGGGAGAGATGCTTTCGCGTGTGCATAGCAACGTTGGGATGATGGGTGGCAATATTCACGAGACGATTGACGTCGTGATTATGGGCGGCTTGCAGATGGCGGTGATGATGGTGATGATGCTGTTGGAAAATGCAGTCATCGCAGTCATGGTACTTCTTCTCACGCCGATTTCGGCAATTTTGGCGACGGTTATCGCAAAGAAAAGCGCCAAGGAATACAACAAGCTTTGGGAAGAATACGACGCTATTTACGCCTACGCGGAAGAGACCTACGGCGGGATAGAGACGGTGAAAAATTTTGGAATGGAAAGCGGGCGTTTGGAAGAATATACGAAGATAAGCGCACGGCTTGCGGATATTTCCAAGAAAGCAAATTTTCTTTCTTCTTTGGTGCAACCCGTGGTGGGGTTTGTCAATCACGTATCCTTTATCGCCGTGTGTCTTGTGGGCGGTTATTTGGCAATTACGGGCAAAATGGACGTTGAGACGGTGGTTACCCTCGTCTTATATTCCAAAAATTTCTCGCAACCGCTTATGCAAATCGCAAACGGATTTTCGTCCGTGCAGCTTTTAGGCTCGTCGGCGAAAAAGGTATATGAATTTTTAGACGAGCGGGAAATGTCGGCGGAAACGCGCGGTTTTTCTGCGCCCGTGCGCGGCGAGGTTTGTTTTGAGGACGTAGAGTTTGCTTACGTTGAAAATAAGCCCGTCATCAAGGGGCTGTCCTTGCGGGCGGCGGCAGGGGAAAAGATTGCCATCGTTGGGCCGACGGGCGGCGGAAAAACGACGCTTGTAAACCTCTTAATGCGCTTTTACGAGCCGCAAAAAGGGAAGATATATATCGATGGCGAGGATATTTCGCAAATCAACCGCGAGCAGCTACGTGAGAACGTGTCTATGGTGTTGCAGGATACGTGGTTGTTTGAGGGTACGGTAGCGGAAAATATTGCTTACGGCAAGGCAGGTGCGACGCGTGAGGACGTAGTGCGTGCAGCGAAAGCGGCATACGCGGACGGGTTTATTTCGTTACTGCCCAAAGGCTATGATACCGTGCTGTCGGACGCAACTGCGCTTTCGGGTGGGCAAAAACAGCTTTTGACGATAGCGCGCGCCTTCTTGTCGGATAAGGCGGTGCTGATTTTGGACGAGGCGACCTCGGACGTGGATACGCGCACGGAAATTTATATCCAAAAGGCGATGGATAAGCTACAAGCGAAAAAGACTTGCTTCGTAATTGCCCATAGACTTTCTACCATTGTCCACGCGGACAAGATTTTGGCGATTGACAAGGGAGAAATCGTGGACGTTGGCAAACATGAGGATTTATTGAGAAAAGGCGGATTTTATGCCGAACTTTGGCGTAGTCAATACGCGTCTGCATAAACAAGCCAAACAAGCAAAATAAAAACGGCGAAGCGTTTGGGCTTCGCCGTTCTGTTTTTTATAGGAGCTTACGGTTTTTTGTAGGAAACCTTCGTGAGCTTGTAATAAATTTCGCCCATACCGTAGGAAAGAGGGGTGGTCATTTCCAAAATCAAGTTGCGGTAGGTGTTGTTGGCTGCGTCTTTCGCTTTGATAAACTTGACCTTTTGCGTTACGCCGGGGTTGCTTTGGTCGAGGTTGATTTTTGCCGTGCGGCAAAGCTCTTTAATCTGCTTTTGCGTTTCCTTGCCGTTGGCGTCGACCAGGGTATAAGAGAAGGTCTCGCTTGCCTTGTCTTCCTCGTCGGCAAAGGAAAGCTTTATCTTTTGCGTATTGCTTGCAAACACGCTATAACTGCCCAAGGTAGCCGAGCTTGTGTCTTCCGAGAAAGCGCGGACGGCAACGAGGAGCTGTTCGTTGTCGATAAAGGTGTGGTCCTTTACGTAGCCGAACTTTTCGTTGATGGTCGTTTCCGTCGTTTCGCCCTTGTTGTTGGTTATCGTGCAAACGCCCTCAACAAAGTTGCCCTTGTCCGTATCGTATTTGGTGGTGTACTCATAATCGACAGTCGCGTAGCATTTTTCAACCGTGTCGAACTTCCCGCTTAAAGGGGTATGGCAAAGCATTTTCTTGCTTGCTTCGATGGGGCGAAGGGCATTTTCTTTCGCGTCGAATTTTACATAGCTTTCCGCGTTATCGTCAAGCACCTTCGTATCTTCACCGAGGGTGAACGTCGTTTTTACGTCCAACTTGGTGGCAAAGGTGTAGTAGCCTTCCGTTTGGTTGTATTCAAGGGTGGTGGTAAACGTGCCGCTGTATTCCACCTTATAATCTGCGTAGCTATTTTCAAAGGCCTCGGACGTTACGGCGTATTCCGCACATTCATAAAAGCCTTTTTCCTTGGCGGAAGGGTCGAGAAACCAATAATGACCGAAGGTCACGGACTTATCGCCGCAAGCCGCAAACGTGGTTGCCGCAAGCGCCAAGGCGAGAATGGGAAGGATTTTTTTTGCTTTCATATATCGTTCTCCATGAGAATTTTTTAAATCGTACGCTACTATTATAGCACATAATTTTCAATTTGTAAAAACAAAATATCGATTTCTTGAAAATTATTGTGAAAAATAGCTAAAATTTGCCCTTTAATGTGGTATAATGAAGAAGAAAATAAGAAAAACGGAGGGAAATTCGTTGAAGGCGTTGATTAAGGCTTATACACTTTCGGAGTGCATGGAAGTAATGGCGGAGTACGTCGAGGCGTATGAACGCTCGGGCGGAAAAAATATTATTTTTTGCGAAGACAGGCTTACCTTAATTGCGGAACGCGCGTTGCTTAGACGGATGGGCGGTACGTTTGATACGTCCGTTTCCACCTTTGCGCGCTTTTTGCGGACGGACGAGAAGGCGATAAGCAAGCAAGGCTCGGTTATGGCGGTGGGCGAGGTGATGACGCGCCTGCAAAGAGAGGGCGCTTTGCAATGCTTCACCACGCTGTCGGGGGTGAGCAACAACGCGCTTTGCATTTACGAGACGTTGGCGCAAATGGCGGCGTCCAAGGTTACGCCCGAGATTTTACGGGGCAGTCTCGCCCTCTTGCCCGAGGACAATTTAAAGCGTAAGGTGTCCGATTTGACCTTGATTTACGAGGGCTATACCGCTTTCTTGAACGAAAACGGCTTTTTGGACGAGAGCAAATACCTCACCTTACTTCCCGAGCGTATCCGTAAAGAGGGGTGTTTGCGCGGGCATAACGTCTTTTTCCTTTGCTATAATTCCTTTACGGCGCAAGCGCGCGAGATTATCCGCGCGGCGTTGGAAACGGCGGATAACGTAATCGGTATTTTTTGCGCGGGTGAGGAAAGCTTGTACGCGAACGGCGCGACGAAGGCGTTTAAGAGGGCGTGCGAGGGGTTTGGGAAGCTTGACGTGCGAAATCTTGGCGTGCATTTGGACGGCGAGGCAGAGGTCTTACGCAAGGGCTTGTTTAATCCGATCCGCGTAAAAGCCAAGCAAAAAACGGATAAAATCACCCTCTACGAGGCGCGCAATAAGACGGAAGAAGCGGAGTTTGTCGCCGCGAAAATCCGTAGGGAAATGACGGAAAACCCGTCTGCGCGCTATCGAGATTTCGCCGTGCTTGTACCGAGCGTAGAGGAGTATGCCCTGCCCTTGAAAAAGGTGCTGTCGGAATATAATATTTCCTATTTTATCGACGAGAAGAAGTCGCTTAAACGTCACCCGTTGGCGCAGTTTTTGCTTGATTGCTTCCGCGTCGTGCGCGAGCGGTATTCCCCGCTTTCCGTGCAGTCCTTAACGCAAAATTTCTTCTTTGGCGAGAGCGACGAATATCGCAATTACCTCTTAAAATTTGCCAACTACCGCGGCGGCGCGAAGCGCGCAATCAAGGACGGCGAGCTTGTAAAGGGGTATAATTTCCGCGTTTTGGAAAAGTGCCGCGAAAGGCTGCTTTTGGCGACGAAAAACATCAAAGCAAGGGGGCATGGTCGCGATTACTGCGCGGCGGTAAGGGAAATTCTTGTGGATTTTGACGCGGAAAAGGGGCTTGAAAATCTCTCTTTGGCGCTTGATGATATTTCGCAAAAAGGGTATTTGGCGCAAATTATGCGCGCGCTTGACGGCTTGCTTGCCGAGGCGGAAATGCTTACGGCAAATAAGGAGCTGTCGGTTGCCGAATTCGAGGCGATTTTGTCCGACGGTTTGGACGCGACGGAAATTTCCCTTATTCCTTTAAAATCGGACGCGGTGTTTATCGGCTCGATTTCCGAAAGCCGTATCGAAAAGACGCGCGTTACGTTCGCGATGGGCATGACGGACGCCGTCCCTGCGAGCGGTGCGGATACCGCCATTATTTCGGATAAGGAAATCGCGCGGCTGGAAGAGGTGCAGGCCACGTTAGAGCCGACGGTGGCGGAAGTCAATTTGCGTGGACGGGAGAGCGTGTGCTTAAATCTTTGCGCATTCACGGACAAGCTTTTCCTTTCCTACCCCTTGGCGGCAGACGGGAGCGAGCCTGCGGTGAGTGAGATTTTCCGTGACGTCGATTCCCTCTTTATCGGTATGGACGGACGAAAGCTGCCGCGTAGCAATAAGGTCGAGGACGGGGATTTTATCTATCGTTGCGCCTCGCCTGCACCTGCGGTTCGACAGCTTTTAATCGAGTACGAGGACTATCGCGCGGGGAAGATTTCTACGCGTAGAAAATACGCTTCTTTGTACACCGCTTTGGATAAGCTTGGGGTGCAGGAAGGGAAGGACTATTTGCAGGAAGATAGGGAGCAGGTATGCGTTGAACGCGGTGAAGAGCTGTTTTTCAAGGATGGAAAGATTTCGCCCACGGCGCTTGAAGAATACTTCGGCTGTCCCTTCCGTCACTTTGCGGATCGGGGCTTGGGCTTACAAGAGCGTGAGGAAACGGCGGTTATGGCGGTGGATACGGGTAACTTTATCCACGATTTACTGCAAAAATCCACGGCAAAGATAGCGGAAATGCCCGACGAGGACGCGATGCGCGCGTTTGCGGAGCAGCTCGGCAGAAAATTGCTGCAAAAATCGGTGTATGCGACGCAGCAAGAGACGAAGTCGGGGGAATATTTCACCGAAAAGCTCCTCAAAGAAGGGGTGGACGTTGTGGCGGCGGCGTATCGGCAGGTGAAAAATTCTAAATTCGTCATTGAGAAGATGGAAAGCGACGTGCAGTCGGATATTTTCCGTGGGAAGGTGGACCGTGTAGATGGTACGGACACCTACGTGCGCGTCATTGACTATAAAACGGGCAAGATTGACGATTCGGCAAACGCCTACTACACGGGGCAAAAAATCCAAATGCAGCTATACATGTCCGAGTTGAAGGGGGCGCGCGAGCCGGCGGGCGTATTCTATTTCCCCGCTTCCGTCGAGTACGTAGAGGACGTTGAGGGGCGGTTTAGAATGAAGGGCTTTTTGAACGGCGACGCGGACGCGTTGCTTTCGGGCGATATTCACCTCACCGAGGATAAAAAGAGCGAATACTTCCCTGCGGCGTTGAAAAATGCAGCCACGACTAAGCGCGTGATGGACGCGGAGACCTTCCGTGATTTCTTGGATTATTCCGTGCTTGTGGCAAGGCAAGGCGTAGCGGAATTGAAGGACGGATTTATCGCACCCACCCCCTATTCGGGGAACTGTGACTATTGTAAATACGGCGGCATGTGCGGATTTAGGAAGGACGTACCGACGGTTAGAAAGGAAGAAACGGTCGATCCCAAAGCGATTGCGAAGGTCGTGAAGAGAGTGCGTGAGGGCGAGGGGGAATAAGGTATGACGGAAGAGAAAAAATTGTTGGACGAAATGAAAAAAGATCCGTTCACCGACGAACAGCGTGCCGCGATTGACGCGCGTGGTAAGGTGATTGTTTCCGCTTCGGCAGGCAGCGGCAAGACGACGGTGATGATTGAACGTATTATTCAACTCGTACTTGGCGGCGTGGGCGTAGATGAAATTCTTGCCGTAACCTTCACCAAAAAGGCGGCGGCGCAAATGAAGGAAAAGCTTAGTAAAAAGCTGATTGAAAAAATCAACGCCGAGGACACCGACGCGGAGCAACGCGACCGCTTGCGTGCGGAACTGCCAAAGGTGAGCGGCGCGGATATTTCCACAATCCACTCCTTTTGCGCGCGGTTAATTCGCTCCCATTTCTATTTGGCGGGCGTGGACAATGCCTTCCGCGTGATCGGCGGCGACGATGCGGACGGCAAGGCGTTGAAAAACGAGGCGTTGGACGAGCTGTTGGAAGAGGGGTATGAAACGCACGACGAGGAGTTCTTCCACCTGCTTTCCGTATATTGGCGTAAAAAGAGCGACAGAGCGCTGCGTGAAATCTTTTTAGAGGGGTACGATCCCTTGCGTAGCCGCGCGGACTATTTGGAGTATTTGCAAAAATCGTGTGCCTATGACGAGGGAATTTTTGACGCGGTTTGCGCCGATTTGCACGTGCGTATTCGTGAGAAATTCCTGTATTATCGCGAAAAAATCGACGAGCTTTTGGCGTTCTACGCGGAAGAAAACAAGAGGACGAAAAAGACGAAGAAGGTCAAGGGCGAGTTGGTGGATGTGGTGGATTGTCCCAATCAATTCACGCTTTGCGACGAGTTGAGCTTTTGGTTGAAGGATTTGTGCGACGCGCCCGATTATTTTGCCATGCTTGCGGTGGGGAAACCGAAATTTACGGGTAGCAACCGCGGCGGCAGAAAGACGGTACAGCAAGCGGAAAAAGCCGAGCTTTTAGGTTTTTTGAAGGATAGAATTATCGACGCGTTCAACAGCGAATTTGACAAGCGTGCGGATAGGCAAACGGAATTAGCGCGCTTCCTGCAATCGGGTAAAACGGCGGCGGCGCTTGCAAAATATTTCTTAAAATTTGACGAAAAATACGCGCGGTTAAAGGCGGAGCGCGGCGTGCTCGATTACAACGATTTAGAGCATAAGGCGTTGCAACTTTTAAGAAGAGAGGACGTGCGCGCGGAAATGCACGGAAAATACCGCTTTGTGTTCGTGGACGAATATCAAGACGTCAATTCCGTACAGGACGAAATTATGGCCTTGGTTAGCGGCGGCGAAATTTTCCTCGTTGGGGATATGAAGCAGGCCATTTACGGCTTCCGCGGCAGTAATTCCCAGCTGTTTAGCGACAAGGAAAAGCAGTTTAAAAAGGACGGCCACCCCTTGAAGATGTCCATGAATTTCCGTAGCGCGCCCGCAGTTCTTGACGCGGTCAACGCGCAGTTTAAGCTTGCGATGACGGAAAAATCGTGCGGCATAGACTACAACAAAGAGCAAATGAATTGGGGGAACAAAAAATA
>JAFTMQ010000082.1 GCA_017452305.1 Clostridia bacterium
GATTTCCTCGATGGGCTCCCTTTTCCATTTCAAAAAGGAAAACCAACCTGCGGGTGCGTCGGATAGATGCGTAAGCTGTAAATACGTGAATTCTTGTCCGTACAGCGCGAAGAAGATTTACATTGATATGTGGAAGGACAGCGGCGCAGCGGAAAATAGATGGCCCATGAACGTCATCACCGACGCATATCCTTTGACGGAAGAGGCGATTTATAAGGCGATTGAAGAAGGCCCTTACGGCAGATGCGTCTATGCTTGCGATAACGACGTCGTAGACAATCAAACGGTGATTATGCAGTTTGAAAACGGCGTAACCGCTACCTTGCGGATGGAAGGCTTTACGAAAAAGGGCGGCCGCGATATCCGCTTCTTCGGCACGGAAGGGGAGCTTGCAATGGACGAAGAGGGCAACTTTATCACCTTGCGTAGATTCTTCGGCGAAGAAAAGACGTGGAAGATTAACGAGCTCACAGACGATTTAGTCGGCCATGGCGGCGGCGACCACAGAATGATTGACAAGCTCTATGAGGTGATTGCACAGAAGAACGAAAACGTGGATACGTGCATCGAAAATTCGGTGGAAAGCCACTATATGGCGCTTGCGGCGGAAGAATCGCGCGTGAAGGGCGGTCAGTTAGTATTTATTGAAAAATACAGAGCGTAATCGCAAAAAAAACGTGCGGACACGCTGGATAGGTAAAAAAAGCCTATTGCGAGGGACGAGCCTATATATTATAATTGTATTATAATATTTTCCTCGTTCGGCTAGTAAAAATAGGAGGACGATAGTGATAAAGACGAGAATGAACAAAAAATGGACGGGCATACTTTACGGAATTTGCACGTTGCTCGCGGCGTTGTTTTGTTTTTTGACTGCAGGGGTAAAACCTACCCTAGCCAAAGCGGAAAACGAGAACGCTACCGCCACACAAATCGATAGAGTGGAAATTTTGAACGGCTCCTTTATGCTTTATTTGACGCAAGCCGACTATATGACGGCGGAAGAATGGGACACCACCAGCAACGAAGCCTATAAATGGGTGGCTTCGCTTGATTGGGCGGATCGCAAAAACCACAACGTACATAACGCACTACTTAATAAAAATTTAGACAAATATAATTATGGCGATTATATCTTAGTGGACGATGAGGCGATAGAGGCCGACCAAATCACGCTCCACGCAAACCGCTTTACAAGAGTAAACACTTTGGGTATAGATTTTGCCCCGACAGTGCTTGCAAATATGCAAAAAATCACCTTTAAAGCGGGTTGTCAATTGCCTACGCTCACCTATTCTTATTTTGGCGAAGGGGAATTTTCCTGCCTTACGTTAGAGGAAGATTACATCTTTAAAAACCATAACGGCGTTTGGGTGCGCGCGTATCCATTTGAGGGCTACGAAGAGGGCAAGCTTTACGACGCGGACGAAAAATCCTTCTATACGCGGGAAGAAACTTCTTCTTTTAAAGGGCATAAGGAAGCGCCGATGTCGCACTTTGAAACGGCCTTTAGCGATAACGGTTGGATGGGCGAAAAGGGCTACGTTCTCTCTTCCGCCATTGCGGAAAAAGGGGATTTGGTCGTTTTAGAATTCGTTAACCCTATCAATGCGGAAGAATTTGCGGCAATCGAGTTGACCGTATTTAGCAACGTGCCTCGCTCGTTGGCAGTGCATAACGCGTACGACGTAACTTCGAGCAGTTTAGGCGATCCCTTGCAGACCTTCACGCTTCCCGGCAGAAGTGCAATTTCCTTTACGACGGTTACGCTTATAAGTGCGTACTATGCGGATGAAAACGGCATGATAGATACTCTCGTTTTCCGCGTACTTGACGACGGATCTGCTACAAATCGTGGGGATAACTGCATTTACGTGGGCGCGTTCGTTTGCAATAGATTAAACGTGGTGTATAGCAACTCGTTCTTGATTGAAGAAGGGGAAGACGCTTACCACTTGACCTATCGCTTTAATGCAAAGGGTGAATTTACAGGCGAGGAAAGCTTGCCGTTTTCCAAGGTATTCGTCAACGGCGAAAGCATCGAGGCAATCAACCGTAAAGGACAGTTTGCTACGGCAAAATGGGCAGCGGTGCAAGGCGTTTATCAAATCGAGGTGAAATTACTTAAAACCTACGCGGGGGCGGCGGCAATCAAAAATGCCGACAACAACTTCGCGGGGAATAGCATGCAAGTAGCGAAAGGGCTTGTGCTTCCCAATGGGGAAGTTATTGATAGAGATTATGCTTGCCGCATTTACGCGGGCGAAACCTTTGTCGATTATGAAATGTTAGATAGCTACGAGGATACTCGTGTTACCAGCGTGCACGTGGGGCTTGACTACAATCCCAACGCACCTGAAAACGATCCGAATATCCATTTCCGCATTATTTTTGATGAAAAAATCACCCAACGTACCTACGTACACGCAGCGCAAACGGAAGCTTGGCGCGTCGTGGCGTTGACGCCTTACGTGGGGTATTACGATGAGGAAATTTCCTCGGCGTTTGTTGCGGGCGGCTTTAAATCTTCCTTGTTTGATAACGTATTTATCAACGGAAAATCCGTAGGCGATTGGCAAGCAAGCGACGCTATTCCCACCGCGGTGCTCGCGCACTATGGCCAAACCGGCCTTTATACGCTCGACCTTTCTATCGATTGTTTTTCGTATATGTACGACGACATATACGCGGCGTTTA
>JAFTMQ010000083.1 GCA_017452305.1 Clostridia bacterium
AGAAAATTATCCTGCGTTTAAAGAAAGAAATTGCCAAAATGGAATAAAAACAAGGGGGCAGGTATGCGTTGAAATGCATAGTTGCCCTTTTTACGCAAAAATTTCGAGGGATAAAAAATTAAAAAATGGTGCATACTATTTTCCACGGGCGGTTTCCGCACGGTTTTCCGTACATAAAAAGGAGGAAAAGCGATGCAAAAAGTGGAAATTTGCGGCGTGGACACCGCGGGGCTTCCCAAGCTTTCGGCAAAGGAAAGCGAGGAGCTGTTGAAAAAGTTGAAGGCAGGGGACAAGCAGGCGCGGGATACGTTCATCATCGGGAATATGCGGTTGGTGCTTTCCCTTGTTAAGCGGTTCCGTATCAAAAATATGGGCGCGGACGACGTTTTTCAAGCGGGGTGCGTGGGGCTTATCAAGGCAATCGACGGATTTGATTTAAAGGTGGGCGTGAAGTTTTCCACCTACGCCGTGCCAATGATTATCGGCGAGATAAAAAGGTATTTGCGCGACGGAAATTCCCTGCGCGTTTCCCGCTCGATCCGCGACATGGCATACCGCGTTTTGAAGGCGCGTGAGGAAATCGAGGGGCGGGACGAGGAAGCGACGATAGAGAAAATTGCGGCAGCGCTTAGCGTGGCGGAGCGCGAGGTGGTGTATGCCTTGGACGCAATTTCCGATCCCGTTTCCATCTACGAGCCCGTCTATAACAAGTCGGGGGACACCTTACTGCTTATGGACCAACTCTGCGACGAGAAAAACACGGACGAGGCGTGGACGGAAAAAATCGCCTTGACCGAGGCAATGGGGAAGCTGGGGGAGCGGGAAAAGAAAATTCTCTATCTTCGCTATTATCAAGGGAAAACGCAAACGGAAATTTCCGAAGAAGTCGGCATATCGCAGGCGCAGGTTTCGCGGCTTGAAAAGAATGCCTTGCAGAATATCCGCTTGAACATTTCCTAATCCAAAGAAAAATTTAACGAAAAACAAATGAACTTACAAAGCGCTTGTCGGGCAAATGCTGGCTTTACAAGCAAAAATACCGTTTTAAGGAGTAAATTCGTATGCTTTGGGGCTCGTTTGGCGTGGTGCATATACTTTCGTTGTTGCTTGCGGCGGGGATAATCGTCGGGTTATTTTTCGTGTTGCGAAAAGCACCTAATAAGAGGCAGACAATCGTATTAGGGATATTATCCTTTTCGGGCGTTTCTGCGGTTGTTTTCAATCTGTTGGCTTGGGGCTCGCCCTTGGAATATTTGCCCTTTCACCTTTGCTCGCTCAATGCGCTCGTGTTGCCGTTTGCGGTATTCACCAAAAACAAGGTGTTAAGCAATCTACTGCTTTTATGGGCGCTTGGCGCGGTGTTTGCGTTGGTGGTCAATACGGCGCAAGCGGAATACGAAATTTTTTCTTGGACGTTCTTCTTCTATTATTTTCCGCATACGTTGGAAATCGGTGTACCCATTTTGACGTTTGCGCTCAAACGGACGGAAAAGGATCTCAAATGTATTTTTTGGACGGTGGGGATCACCCTCGGCGCGTTGGTTGTCATTCACTTTATCAATCTCGGCATCAACCGTTATTGCGTGGCGAATAACGTCTTGGATTGGGCGGGGAAGGTTGTACAGGTCAATTATATGTACACCCTGCGCCCCGAAAATCCGCTTTTACAGCTTTTCTACAACCTCATTCCTTACGAATTTTGGTATTTACTGCTGTGTATCCCCATTGTGCTTGTCTATTTGGCGCTTGTGTATCTGCCCGAAATTATCAAGGCGGTAAAGGCGCGGAAGGCAAAGCTTGACAGGGCGACAAAAACGGAAAACGGCGCGACGATAGATGGCGTGGCGCAAACGGAACATACAAAAAATCAAGGCAAGCAAGCGGACGGTAATCAAGCGGCGTAAAAGGTATAAAAAGAGAAATGGAAAGGGCAGGTACGCGTTGAAATGCGAAATACCTGCCCTTTAAAATGCGGAATATTGAATATTGAATGCGGAATTGTGGAACAGATTTTTATATTTTTACACAAAAGCGCTCGCCCTCGCATATACTATAATAAGTATATTTTTAGGGGGCGTGTATGGAATTTACCTTTTCGGATTTGCGGCGTAAAGAGGTGGTCAATACGCAGGACGGGCGGAAATTGGGCAAGGCGTGCGACGTCGTGCTCTGTTATCCCGAAAACAGATGGTTGGGAATTGTTGTCCCGGGTGAAAACGGTTTTTTCCGTAAGCGGAACGAGCTGTTTATCGATTTAAAGCAGATTGTCAAAATCGGCGAGGACGTCATTTTAGTAAACGTCGGTATGCGCCGTGAGGAAAAGCGAGGAAAAGGGAATGCTTGTCCGCCAAACTACGGCGGTTGCGCCGTGCCGAGCGGTAGAGAAAGGAATTATGAGGAGTGGGAATAAAAGGCTTTGCTTGGCGGCAAAGCCTTTTAAAATGCAAGCCTATGGCTTTACTGCGTGCAAAACCACGGCTTGACAAAATTGCCGTTTTATGATATAATCATAAAGTCCAAATAGGTAAAATGGCAAAATATGTCAAAATTTCACCTATATTTCACGGTTTGTTGTCTTAACATTGACAAAATATGGGTATATTATAAAGGGATAAATAAATCCGCTTCACATTTTTGGCGGTAATTTATCCGTTATGCACGCATAGTCGGCACGAAGAAAGGTAAAACTTCCGTGCTAAATAAATTCTGTAACCAAAGAAAAGGGAGAACGAGATGAAAATTTTAATTGTAGATGATGAAGAAATGATCCGCGACGTGCTTCGCGAATACGTGGAATTTGAGGGGAACGAAGCGTTTGAGGCGGCGGACGGTATGGAAGCGGTGAAGCTCTGCCGTGAAAAGGATTACGACCTCATTTTGATGGACGTGATGATGCCCCACCTCGACGGTTTTTCCGCCGTCAAGGAAATCAAAAAGGTAAAGGATATCCCCGTCATTATGCTTTCGGCGCGCGGCGAGGAATACGATAAGCTGTTTGCGTTTGAAATCGGCGTGGACGATTACGTAACCAAGCCCTTCTCGCCCAAGGAAGTGATGGCGCGTATCAACGCCGTCACCAAACGCCATACGGCAAAGCCCGCAGGCAACGAAATTTTGAAATTCGAGGGCTTGGAAATTGATATGGCGGGCAGAAACGTGTACGTCGACGGCGAAAAAGCGGAGCTTACCCCCAAGGAATACGAGCTGTTGTTCTACCTCGTCCGCAATAAGGGGATTGCTTTGACGCGCGAAAAACTTCTTTACGATGTTTGGGGCTTTGACTTTTACGGCGACGACCGCACGGTGGATACGCACGTGAAAATGCTGCGCGGAAACTTAAAGGAATACCGCAAATTCATCGTTACTTTGCGCGGCTTGGGGTATAAATTCGAGGAATAATCGCGACGAAACAAAGTGCGAACACGGCGGTAAACACGGTACAAATACGGTATAAACACGGTACAAATGCCTAAAACGAAAGATATGGGCAGAGTGTTCCGTGTCCGATAGACGGTAAGAAGAGGTCGGCGGTATGTCGAAAAAAGAGAACGGACAACAAAATAAGTCAAGCGGCAAGCGTCGCGGCGGCGCGAAGAGTTGGTTGCGTAAAAAAAGACGGCCTACAAGCACCTTTTTCTTGCTGTGGGCGTGCTTTTCGGTGCTCTGTTCTTTACTTTTATTGATGTTCGGCTTCACGCAAAGATTTACCATTGAAAGCGCCTTGAAGGACGAGGCGGCAAGCGAGGTAAGCGCGAGAGGACCGCGCATTGAAAGACAGATTTTGGAAGGCCCGCCGCCCACGTTCAACGGCAATTACAGCCTTTACGTGCGTGTGCTTGCCTCGCAAAACAACGTGGACGTGCTTATTCTAGACGAAAGCGGAAAGCTTTTGTATCCCGCGCAAGACGAGTACGGCTCGGCAAATCCCGATTTGGACGGCTATTTCAACTTCCAAGACGAAGTGGAACGAATGATAAAGGAGCTCGGCGGCGAGCAATCGGCGGTGTATGAGCATAAAAATTCCTACGTGTACGGTGCGAAAATTGCCGTCGAAAACGGCACGCCCGTGTATTTGTACGTAGGGCAATCCTTCCGATTGATGAAGGCGGCGTCCACGGCGATGACGACGCGCACCATATTGCTTTGTATTTTTAGCGTTGCGTTGTCCTTTGCGGTGACAAGCGCGATTGCGGCTTGGCTCACTCGCCCGCTTATGGAAATGACGAAAAAGGCGAACCGCTTTGCGGCGGGGGATTTTAGCGTTGACTTCGGCGGCGAGGACTATTCGTTAGAGGTTTCTAATTTGGCGACCACGCTAAACTATGCGCGCGACGAAATTTCCAAAGCCGACCGCATGCAAAAAGAGTTGATTGCCAACGTTTCGCATGATTTCAAAACGCCGCTTACGATGATTAAAGCATACGCGTCGATGATTGTGGAAATTTCCGGCCATAACCCAGAAAAGAGGGAAAAGCACGCGAAAATCATCATTGACGAGGCGGATAGACTTACCTCGCTCGTCAACGACGTTTTGGATTTGTCCAAGCTGCAATCGGGCATTGGCGAAATCAAGTCGGAAAAATTGAATATTTCGGCGATGTTGTCCGAGGTGATGGGGCGTTTTTCCTACTATAAGGACACGAAAGGGTATAAATTCGTTTCGCAAATCGACGACGAATTATACACAATGGGCGATAAAACAAAAATCGAGCAAGCCTTATACAACCTTATCGGCAACGCCGTCAATTACACGGGCGAGGATAAGACGGTGTATATCCGCTTGCAGTTGGACGGCACGCGCTTTTGTTTTTCCGTCCGCGATACGGGCAAGGGGATAAAGCCCGAGGAAATCAAAGGGATTTGGGAACGGTATTATCGCTCGTCCGAGGCGCACAAGCGTCCTGTGCAGGGCACGGGCTTGGGCTTGTCTATCGTCAAGGGTATTTTAGAACGCCATGGGTTAGAGTACGGCGTGGAAAGTAAGGTGGGCGAGGGGAGCCTTTTCTATATTTGGTTTCCGTTGGTGTAAAAATCAAAATATATCGCAACGGAGTTGACAAACGGCTTTGGTTTGCATATAATAGAATTAAGTAAATATTCTTTGGGGCGAGGTGTAATTCCTCACCGGCAGTATAGTCTGCGAAGAATGCCGCAAGCTTGGCATTCCCGAATCGGCGCAATTCCGATACCGACGGTTAAAGTCCGGACGGGAGAAGAAAAAGGCATTTTTGTGCCGCAGAGCGCGTGTTTTTGCGTTCGTGTTCTTTTTGCGTGATGACGCCCCGAAGGAAGGGGCGTTTTTCTATGGAAGAAAAAATAAAAATACATTGTCCGCATTGCGGCGTTGCGCTTTGGGCGAGGACAGACGAGGGCTTGGTGGGGCGGTGTCCCGCCTGCGACGGGCTCTTTTGTTGTGCCGTAAAAAAGACGAAAAATAAGGATAAAAAAGATAAAACGAGGGGGGCAGGTACGCGTTTAACCCTAAAACAGCGGTTTTCGGCAAAGCGGATTGCGCTCATGGGCGTATTTGTTGCGCTTGCGTTCGGGATTAGCTTTTTGGAAATCCCTATTTTCCCCGCCGCGCCCTTTTTAAAGCTTGATTTTAGCAACGTGTTTATTCTGCTTATATCCCTTTTGCTTGGACCTGTCGAGGGGATTATCGTGTGCGTTTTAAAGGAATGTCTGCGCCTTATCGGCTCTTCGTCGGGCGGCGTGGGCGAGCTTGCGAATATGGCGGTTACGACGGCGTATATTTTACTGCCTGCCTTCGTTTACCGTTTCCGTAAGGGCTTGAAGCACGTAATTCCGTGCCTAATAGCGGCGTGCTTTATCGGCACGGGCGCGGCGCTGCTTGCCAATCGGTTTATCAATTTCCCGCTGTATATGGGCAGTGGGGCGGCGCAAGCGTTTGCTTCGCTTTGGGGGTACGTATTGGGATTTAACCTCATTAAGACGGCGTCGATAGGGCTTTTGACCGCTCTGTTGTACAACAGATTGTCTAATTTCTTGAAAAAACTAAAATTTTAAAAAATTTTAGGCGTGTGCGCGAAGGAAATTATTGCAAAATTATGCGATAGGTATTATAATAAAATTATGGCGACTATAATCACGAAAACAAGGGCGGAGACGGAAGCGTTCGCCGCCGAATATGCAAAGACGCTGCAAGCGGGCGACGTCGTCCTCTTAGACGGGGATATGGGGGCGGGTAAAACCGTCTTTTCCAAGGGCGTAGCGCGCGGCTTGGGTATTCAAGAGGAAGTAACGAGCCCCACTTACGCGTATATGAACGATTACGACGGGCGGCTTTTCCATTATGATTGCTACCGTATCGAGAGCGTGGAGCAGGCGGAAAACCTCGGGCTTGCCGACTATTTTGATATGGGCGGCATTTGCCTTATCGAGTGGGCGCAAAATATTGCCCCCTTACTGCCGCGCGGCTGTAAGCGGGTTTGTATTAGAAAGTTAAGCGAAAACGAACGCGAAATTGAGTATTGAGAACATTTAGAGGGGAATTATGCAGAATTTTTTGGCGGTGGATACGAGCGGGAATTACTTGACCGTCGTTGCCGTAAAAAACGGAAAAGCATTTTCGAGCTTTATCGAAAATTGCGCGATGAAGCACTCTGTATCTTTAATGACGGCGGTGGACGAGGCTTTGAAAAAGGCGGAGCTGTCCTTGGACGAGTGCGACTTTTTTGCGTCTGTCGTGGGCGCGGGCTCGTTTACGGGCATTCGTATCGGCATATCGGTGGCAAAGGGATTTTGCTCGGCGTGCAATAAGCCCTCGTTGCCTATCACCTCTTTTGACGTGGCGGCATATAATACGGTAGGCGGCAAGCTTTTGTGTATCGTCGATGCCTTGCACGATTGCTATTATGCGTGCGGCTACGAGGACGGCGAGGTGGTGTATCCGCCTGCATATTTGACGGAAGAGGAAGTACTTGCGTTGGTGGAAAGCGGCTATAAGCTCGTTAGCTGTCAATCCGCGCCGATTGCAAAAAAGACGGAGCTTTGCCTTGTCGATCCCGTTGCGGGACTAGAAAAAGCGGCAATCGCTTTGGCGGCGAAAAACGCGTTTGCGCCCCTCACCGCGGTGTACGTGCGTAAGAGCTCGGCAGAGATAAATTTAGGGAAATGACGGGGGCAGGTACGCGTTTATGGACGTAAACATACGGGAATGGACGGAAAACGACGCGGCGAGCGCAGCGCTTATCGAGCGCGCGTGCTTTAAAGAGGCGTGGACGTTAGAGGTCGTAAAACAATGCTTTCGTTATTCGCATTTTATCGGCTACGTTTTGGAATTGGACGGCGATATTGTCGGCTACGTTTGCGGCAGCGCGATGTTCGAGGATTCCGAGCTAATGCGGATTGCGGTGCTTCCTACCCATCGCGGAAAGGGACTTGGTAAGCTGCTTTTAGAGCGGTTTATCGAGGGTGTTTCTTCGCGCGGTGCGGAGCGCACGTTTTTGGAAGTGCGCGCTTCCAACGAGGCGGCGCTCGGCTTGTATCTCAAAAGCGGCTTTCAAAAAAACCGACTTCGCAAGCGGTATTATCCCGACGGTGAGGACGCGCTGGAAATGTGCAAGGCGTTGCTTTGCGAGGATTGATTTGCATTGCGAAGGCTTGCGGAATAAATAAAAGGGGGACGGGGCGACGGTTAGGCTTTCCGACGTTTCGTTTTTACAAAAGGGAAAAGGGCAGGATTTGTTATTTTTGCACGGGTATATGTCCTCAAAAGAGGCGTTTGCGCGGCAGATTGCGTATTTTTCAAGATTTTATCGGGTGACGGCGATAGATTTTTTGGGCTTTGGCAAAAGTAAGCCTTTGGACGCCCCCTTTTCGGTTGGGGATTACGCGGCGTGGCTAAATGAGGTCACCTTTTTGCTCCGTTTGCAAAAGCCGTCCGTCGTGGCGCATTCGTTTGGGTGCAGAGTGGCAATTAAGGCGGCTGCGCAGGACAACAGCTTATTTAATAAGCTGATTTTGACGGGCGCGGCGGGCGTTATTTTACGGCGCGGGTTTGGCTACCATATGAAGGTGGGGGCGTATCGGCTCGTGAAAAGGTTTGCGCCTACGTTTGCGGAGCGGAAATTCGGGAGCGCGGAATACCGCACTCTATCGCCCTTGATGAAAGAAAGTTATAAAAAAATCGTCAACGAGGATTTGCGCGGTTGCGCGCGGAAGGTGAAAAATCCCGTGCTAATTATCCAAGGCAGAGAGGATACCGTCACGCCCATGAACGAGGCGCAGGCGTATTTGGCAAGCTTTCCTTGCGCGGCGTTACGCGTGATGGACGGCGGACATTTTGCCTTTGCGGAAAAGGCGTTGGCGTTTAATTTAATCACAGAGGAATTTTTATATGATTGAACACGTTTTGAGGGGAATAGCCGCAGTCGTTACCGCGTTTTTGTTCTGCGCGTCTACGCAAAAAGCCGTGGGCGCATTGCAACAGAGCGGTTATAAAAACGGCGCGTTTTTGCGTTGGCTGGGCAAGAAGGGGAATTTGTATTTTAACCGCTTGTCGGTGTTCGCGCTTTGCCTTGCGTTGACCTCGGGGATATGCTCCCTTTGCTTTTCCGTCTTCGGCGAACGGGTGGCGTTGATTTGCGCCGCCGTGCCTTTTTTGGGACTGTCCTTGCTTCTATATTGGGCGGATTACCGCTTCGCGTTGAAAGTGCCTTTTAAACGCACGGGACGGTTTAACCGCTTATTCGTCGGATACGTAATTTTGACGGCGGGGGCAGGCTTTGGCTTGTTGTCCTTGCTCGGTTGGTTAAAGGAACTTAACGGCTCGCAAATCTATGGGCTCGTGGCGTATCTTCCGTATGCAATTATGCCTATCGTCTTGCCCTTGCTCCTTTGCTTGACCAACTTAGTTTTCGGCGTTTTTGAGAATGCGAGAAACAAAAATTTTGTAAAACGTGCGGGGCAGGTATTAGATGAAAGTAAAACCGTGTGTATCGGTGTGGTGGGCAGCTACGGCAAAACGTCCGTAAAAAATATCCTTGCCACACTCTTGCAAGAAAGATTTTTAGTAGTGGCTACGCCCGAATCCTACAACACGCCGATAGGGGTTGCTAAGACCGTTTTTTCGGACGAGTTTACGGGCAAGCAAATTTTGATTGCCGAGATGGGCGCGCGTAAGGCGGGGGACATTGCCGAGCTTTGTAAGCTTGTCAAGCCCGAGTACGCGGTGTTCACGGGCGTGTGCGAACAACATATGCAGACGTTTGGCTCGGTACAAAATGCGTGGGCGGAAAAGAGTGAAATTTTAAAGTGCGGCGCGAAGAAGGTCGTTTGCGGCGAGGGCTTGCGCGAGCGTATTGAAGCGGAATTTTCGGGTGCGGAATGCGTGGCGTATGCCGAGCGCGTGAGCAATCTTTCCTTGCAGGCGACGGGCACGGAGTTTACCCTCTGCGTGGACGGAAAAGAAGTTTCCGTTTCCACCAAATTGCTTGGCGGCGCGGCGGTGGAAAATATCGCGTTGGCGGCGCGGCTTTGCAGAGAGCTTGGTATGAGCGCGGAAGAAATTGCGGCGGGGATTGCCAAGCTGCAACCCGTTCCGCACAGATTACAGCTTATCGAAAGCGGCGGCGCGTATATTTTGGACGACGGCTATAACTGCAACACAGTCGGCGCGAAAGAGGCGCTTGCGGCGCTTGGTCGGTTTGCAGGTAGAAAATGCGTAGTAACCCCCGGCATTATCGAATGCGGCGTATTGGAAGAAAAAATCAACGGCGAGTTGGGCGAGGAAATTGCCAAGCTTGCGCCCGACAAGGTGATTTTGGTGGGCGAGACGTTGGTCGGCGCGGTGAAGGACGGTTACAAAAACGCGGGCGGCGACGAGAAGAAATTGTCCACCGTCAAGGACTTGAAAGGCGCGCAAGCCGCGCTTGGCGAGTGGGTTGGCAAGGGCGACGCCGTTTTGTTCTTAAACGATTTGCCAGACGTTTATTGACGGCGTAGCCGTCGTGAATTGCCCTATGGGCATGAATTGACTTTGTCATGAATTGTCGCTTTCGCGACGTGAATTGATTTACTTTGTAAATCGTTATTGTATAATACAAACGAAACACCAAAGCGGAAAAATATTCGCGGAGGTGTTTTTTTATGCGCAAAATCGTGGTGTTGTTTGGGGGCAAATCGTGCGAGCGGGAAATTTCTGTGTTGACGGGGGTGTTTGCGGTGAATATTTTGCAGGCGGCGGGGCACGCCGTCCTGCCCGCCTATATACATACGGACGGGAAAATATATACGGCGGCGGGAATGACGGACGTGGGCTTTTTCCGCAATTTCAACCGTGCGAAAACGAAGGAAATTTTCTTCTACGGGGCTACCGTGTACGCGTTGAACGAGAAAAAGGGCAAGCTAAAACCCTTATTTAAGACGGAGGCGGCACTCAACTGCTGCCACGGCGGCTTGGGGGAGGGGGGCGGCGTTTCCGCATTGATGGCGTGGCACGGTATTCCGCTCGCTTCCCCCGATTTGACGGCGTCGGGGGTGCTCATCGACAAGTGCTTGACCAAAGTGGCGATGCGCGGGCTAAATATCCCCGTCGTAGAATATATCCGCGTCAACGAGCGGGATTATCAAAAACGAGGCGCGTTTTTATTGAAAACGATAGGAAGTAGGCTCAAATTCCCCGTTGTGGTAAAGCCTGCGCATTTAGGCTCGTCCATCGGCATTTCCGTTGCGAAAAACGAGGGGGAAGCCAAGGCGGCGATAGAGCGCGCTTTCGTCATTGATAACCGCGTGATTATCGAGCGGTATTTAAAGGATAAGCAGGACGTCAACTGCGCGGCGTATTCCGTCGGCGGTGAAATTTTTGTTTCCGAGCCGGAAAAGGCGTTTGGCGAGGGGCTGTATTCCTTTGAGGAAAAGTATATCAAACGCGGCGCGGACGGTGTGCGCTCTAAAAGTGATATTTCCGAAAATCAAGGGGGCAGGTACGAGGCGAACGGCGGTTTTAGCAAAGAAATTCGGGATAAAATCCGCGCATATACAAGGACGATTTACAAGCGTATGGACTTAAAAGGGATTGTGCGTATGGACTTTTTACTTTCGCAAGGCAAGGTGTATCTTTGCGAGGTAAACACCGTGCCCGGCTCGCTTGCCTATTATTTGTTTTGCGAGCGCGTATCCGACGCTAAGCGGTTGTTTACCGCCGTGATTGAAGAGGCGATTTCCACCTTTCAAGACGAAAAAAAGGGGTTTATCACGACGGGAATTTTGGACGGCGTGCAAATTAAACGAAAATAAAGCGAAAGACCGACAAAATCAAGGTGGGTAATTTGTTTAATACTCTTGACAAAAATGGGAAAATATACTATACTTGTTGTAACCATTGATTTTACGGAGGAAAAGTATGGACGAAACGACAGTAAAAAAATGTCCACAATGCGGTGCTACCGTCGCGGAAGGCAATGTATTTTGCGCAGCTTGCGGGTATAAACTTCGCGAGAGGACGGAAAAGGATTTGACGGATGAGGAAAAGGAAAAACGTGACGAAAAAGAGTACGTTGAAGCCAAGAAGAGTTTGTTAAGCTCGATGAAAACCATTAGCATTATTCAAACGATTGCCTATTATGCGATTTACGCTGCGGTTGTCGTGCTCGTCCTTTTTGGATTTGGGATTATAGGCAAAAGAATGAACTTTAATCTAATTAAATTTCTTTCTCACCCGACGTTCTTTGTGTTCATCATGGCGGGCTATATGCTTATTTTGACCACCATCGATTGTATCGGTTTGCATATCGGTATTAAAACGGTGAAGGAACGTAATATCAACGCAAAGCGCTTTGTAAAGGTTGCACTTAAAAATTTGACGAAAATGAAACCCAAAAAAGATATGTTCTCTTTGGTGGAATTTAAGGGTTCGGCATTAAATATTAAAACAAAGACGAAAGAGGCAATTATTACCGACGAGGCGAGGGCTTGCAGAATTGTGTTGGCGGCAATCCCCGAGTTTGAAAAGAGATTCCGCGTGGAATTGTTGATTAGACAACTTTGTATTGTTGCAATGTCCGTTGGGGCAGTATTCTTGTACGCCCCTTTGACCGTTTTGTTTAGTGGCACAGGGATATTCTCTTATTTCTTGCCGATAATTGCTACGATTGCACTTTTCGCGCTTTCGGCTGTGCCCTCGATGATCATTTCCTTGGGCAGAATTAAAAAGCAAAAAGAATGGTTTAACGCTGCGGAAATCGAAGAGGTTTCGCAAGAGACGTCTGCGGATAACGACGATGACGATGGTAGCGTGGATTTAAGCAGTTTATTCCAAGATTGACGATTACCTACAAAAAACGCCCCCGATATAGGGTGATGTCCTTAGCGGAGAATTTTACACTTTGGGTAAAGTGCGAGCATCGCATTTGACTAGTCAAATGCAAATGGGCTAAGCCCAAACCCATATAACAAGCAGAAAGAGATAACAAATCGGTTAGCCGCCGAAATGTTATCTCTTTTTCTGTTGGTATAAAGTGTTATTCTTTGCTAACGCAAAGAGTGATATTGTCGCACAGCGACAGTGATATTGAAGCCTTGCGGCTTCAGTGATATTCTATTCGCCTACAAACTTGCGCAGCAAATATCACTCGGCGTAAGCCGAATATCACTGCGTAGCAATAGAACTCGCCGAAGGCGAATAGAGTTAGCGTGATACTCCGTTAAGAGTATCACGCTATAGCGAGGGAGTTTTTCTTTTCTTATAAAGA